>NZ_JAUUBW010000074.1:0-136508 GCF_036598985.1 Sporolactobacillus sp. KGMB 08714 | reverse complement strand
AAGAACCGGAGAGAAATTTTTTTACAAATTTTCTCTCCGGTTCTTGAGTTTTAACAGGGCTTTTGAGACAGCCTCTTGGATATTCTTTAAAGACTCGGGGAATTTATTGCTTAAAACACTTGCCATTGACAAAATTGATATTTTATATTTGTGTGTAAAGGGCCGTCGTATTGCGATATTCAGAAAATCTTAAGATATTAATAAGTAAAAAGCTATAAAATGAATTTTTGCTTCGCGGTATGACAATTATGGGGATATGTTCTTAAAAGAAAGAAGATGGCGCTTTTGGCTGCAAATATATTAATCGTTGATGATGAACAGGCTATTGCCGATTTGGTTGAAGTTTATTTGAAAAATGAGAATTATAATGTCTTTAAATTTTATAACGGCAAGGATGCCCTTAACTGTATTGAAAATGAAAAACTGGATCTCGCCATTCTGGATGTCATGCTTCCCGATGCAGACGGTTTTTCTATCTGTCAGCAAATCCGGGAAAAGCATAATTTTCCGGTTATCATGCTGACAGCCAAAGAAGAAGAAATCGATAAGATTACCGGGCTGACTTTGGGTGCGGACGACTATGTCACGAAACCGTTCCTCCCCTTGGAACTTATTGCCCGTGTCAAGGCGCAGCTGCGGAGATTTACTAAATATAATTCTTCGGAGCCGAATCAGGAAGAACATTTGATTGCCTTTTCCGGCCTGGTATTGGACATGGCTACCCATGAATGTATGCTGAATGAAAAAAAGCTGTCTCTCACTCCTACAGAGTTTTCTATTCTTTGGGTCCTTTGTTCCAATCGCGGACGGGTGGTCAGTTCGGAAGAATTGTTCCATGAAGTATGGGGAGACAAGTATTTCACCAACAGCAACAATACAGTCATGGTTCATATCCGGCATTTAAGAGAAAAAATGCACGACAGTGCAGAACATTCCAAATATATCAAAACGGTATGGGGGATTGGCTATAAAATTGAAAAGTAACAAAAAGAGTAATTACACAAACCTAAAAAGAAAGGTTTTTTTGCAAATGGTTCTGATGACAGCTGCCACCGTCGTGACTGTTTATCTATTGCGTAATATCCTGCGCGGGCAGATCGGAGATCAGATCGTTCGATTTTTAGTCACCGCTTTTCATTTTAACAATCCAGACGCACTGACAATTTACCAGCTGGTGATTCGCAACAATATGGACATGATCTTCTTTGTCGTAACCCTAATATTTTTAGTTATCCTTTTTCGACTTTCCGTTTCCTGGTTCACAAAATATTTCGATGAAGTCAGTGCTGGAATAGATAAACTTACTGAGGAATCCGATGATGAAATTACATTATCGCCGGAATTGGATTTTATGGAAAACAAGCTTAATCAGATAAAAAGCACCTTGGAAAAACAAAAGAAAGCCGTACTTGATGCCGAGCAGCGCAAGAATGATTTGGTCGTTTACCTGGCGCATGATATCAAGACACCGCTGACCTCCGTTATCGGATACTTAAGCCTTCTGGATGAAGCCCCTGATATGCCTCCTGAACAGAAGGCGAAATATGTCGGCATTACCTTGGAAAAAGCTTATCGATTGGAGCAGCTTATCAATGAGTTTTTTGAGATCACAAGATTTAATCTTCAAACGATTGTTTTGAATAAAGAAAAAATCAATTTACTGTTCATGCTCCAGCAGATGGCCGATGAATTCTATCCCATGCTGACTCCGCAAGGAAAACAGGTGTCCGTCAATGTGCCTGACGCATTCACTTTGTGGGGAGATGCAGACAAACTGGCCCGTGTGTTCAACAACATTCTGAAAAATGCGATAGCCTATAGTTATGAAAACAGCATGATTGACATTTCCGCTCAGCAGCAGGATAAAAATATTATGATAACTTTTACGGATCAAGGGAATCCTATCCCGCAGGAAAAACTGGAAACGATATTTGAGCGTTTTTTTCGGCTGGACACATCCCGTTCTACCCATACAGGCGGCGCCGGGCTCGGACTGGCTATTGCCAAAGAAATCGTAAACGCGCATGGAGGCAATATTTTCGTGCAAAGTAATACAGAAAAAACAGTCTTTACTGTCATACTTCCGCAAAAGCAGGAAAAGGATGCTTAAGTCAGATAGCTTGCCATTATAAATTAAAGTAGAGATCTTAAAAATGGGTAATACACAAAGAACATACCGGCAAATGCGCCAGCCATATAAAAACATGCCTCTTCACGAAGGAGCAAGGGAATTCTTTCGGTACCGGTACTTTGGACAGAAACCTTGTCCTGCAATTTTGATAAATGGCCTTTCAGCAGCCTGAAAATCACCCATCCGATGAATGCTCCGAGCGTATTCATCAGTAGATCATCAATATCCGTTATTCTTCCATTGAACAATTGACTCAATTCTATGATAAGAGAGAATGCAATACCGACTAATACTGTCTTCCGTAACACTTCATACTTTTTCCAAATACATGGAAGCATGAATCCAAGAGGTACAAAAAGCAATATATTTTCAATGTACGGGCGGACACCCTCTGTAATCCAGCGAAACGGAATCAGGTTAATCTCATCCGCCGGGACAGCCAGCCCCTTTGTTGTTATGATTCCAAAGCTGTTATAAACAATATCCCTTATGGAAGGAATTTGAGTAAAACTGAGCACACCGGTCAGATAGTACACAAAGATATATACGATGACAATATGTCCGATTGACAATTTATAGCCGATTTTTTTGCTTTGAGCGGCCAGCAGTATCTGGTATGGAATCAAAAATGGCAGAGTACTGATCAGCCATGTAATCGACATTTTAATAAATATTAGATTAATGATCATTCAATTCATCTCTGTTGTAATCATTTATTGTAGGAATTGTTCTGAAGCGCTGTTAATCGGCAAACGGCCCCTTAGCTTTAAACCTGAAGTTTTATTATGATATAAGTTTTCTTAAGTGTTTTACATTTTTGGCCATTTCTTTGGCCGGCTCAGCTATGTGATGGGAAAATTAAAATAAGTGTTTGGATAAGGTTCGTGTTTCAGTGTGTAATGCCACCACTCGCGATCGTATGGGACAAAACCGCAGGCCTCCATAATAGAGCGAAGGCATTGGCGGTTTCTCGCTTCGACTGGCGTGATGCCTTTTGCTCCGTGATGTGAGACTGAATCCATCAAATCAAAGCCGCCGCCCATTGGAACAAGTGTGCCGGCAGCTAAATGATAAAGCGTTAAGTCAATGGCACTGCCCCGGCTGTGGGCCGGCTTAGCGGCCGCATATCCTTTTTCAACGGTCTCAGTTTTGTCAATATTCGGATAATGTTTTTGTTTCGTCCGGCCGTCTTCCGGCTGTTTGGACCCGCGCAGAAAACAATCTGCGGCGGATTGCGGGCGATAGCCATTCCAGAGAAGCAAGCCAAAACCAAAAAATGCGGCGTTTTCCCGTGCTTTTTTCAGGACTGCACCAAAGCTCTCGTACCGACGATTCGATTGGCTGCATAGCCGCCGCCGGTTTGCCGGTAAAATTATCCCACGCGGCGTATTTAGCATCCCAACGGATTCCTGATATAAATTCGTCTGCAAAGACAAAATTATTTTTCATCGTCTTTTTCCTTTCAATGTCAAGGACACAATCCGGTCGATCACTTCGGTAAACGGCAGGCCCGCGGCCGCCATCATTCTCGGATAACGGCTGTACGCGGTCATACCGGGCAAGGTATTCACCTCGTTAAGTATAATTTCCCCATCTTCCTTCAGGAACATATCCACCCGCGAAAGTCCTCTGCACCTCAAGGCGCCATATACGGCTTTGGCTGTCTCCTGAACGAGCAGGCGCGCCTCTGCCGGGATGCCGGCGGGAACGATGACTGCTGCGTTTTCGGAACCGTTTTCAGGCTTATACTCCTGATGGATTTTGAAAAAACCGTGAGATAGACAAATTTGATCGACCTCGCCTGCAATCAAACCCATACCTCTCCCAATATCGCACAGCCTACCTCGCTGCCGGTGACAGCCTCTTCAATCAGCACCTTCGGGTCATACTGTCTTGCGGTTTCCAGCGCGCTCAGCAATTCTTCTTTTCGGTGTACCTTACTGACGCCGAAAGATGAACCCGAACGGGCCGGCTTTACAAAAACGGGATAAGTAAGCCGGTCGGCATCAATAGTCTCGTCCGCCATGATAGTCCGGAAATCGGGTGTGGCGATTCCCGCGCTTCCAGCGACGATATAAGTAAGAGATTTGTCCATACACAGAGCAGAACTTTGGACATCACAGCCTGCATAAGGAATACCGGAAAGCTCCAGCAAACCTTGCACCGCACCATCCTCGCCAAGTCTGCCATGCAGAACGGGAAACACCATATCCAAACGGATCGTTTTATATTGTCCCTGCTCCAGAACAAGCAATCCGTGTACGCTTCTGTCCGGTGACAGCATTGCCGGACGGCAGCTGCCTTTTTCCCAATTTTCATCAGGACGGCGGCAAAGCTTCCAAACACCCTTTTTCGTAATCCCGATAAAGAACGGTTCATATTTTTCGATATCAAGGTTTTCTGCAACCTCTTGCGCAGATTTAACGGAAATGGGATGTTCTTCGGAACAGCCTCCGAATATAATTGCGATCTTCAGCCTATCCATGCTGCTTTCTCCTTTCAGATTCAGGCGATTGATAATAGTATCCAGAAACAGGCGGCGTGCGGAGTAATAAGCCTGTCCGATGCGGCAAGTTCATCTTATCGGAATCAGGCAGGCGATGTTGGAATTTTGGCTTATCAAAATCTTAATGAATTCTTATGAAGAACTTGTTATTTCCCTATGCTGTCGTATACAGTTAATGCATCGGTAATATCATACTGCTGCGAATGATGATTTCCTTTCGCACCGGCTGAAATCAGGATATATTCTTGGTTACCCACTTGAGCGAGGCTTGCAAGACACAGACCTGCTTCATCGGTGTAGCCGGTTTTCCCTCCTAAGATTTTTCCGCCCGCGATGCTCTGATTGTTCAGTTCTTCAAACAAGGTGCTGTAAAGGGTTATTCCGTCAGGGTGCTTATTCGTTGGCGGCACGAAATGGCTTGATGAAGTAAAAATCTCGCGGAAAGTATCATTTTGCAGAGCATGGCTTAGAAGAATAGCCAGATCTTTGACTGTTGTGTAATGGTTTTTATTCTGAAGTCCTGTTACATTCGCAAAATGGGTGTTGTGCATGCCGAGCTCTGCCGCTTTTCGATTCATCATTTCTGCAAAGTTCTTCTCCGACCCTGCAATGTAATCGGCGAGTCCAACACAGGATTCTGCCCCGCTGGGAAGCAGAGCCCCATATAAAAGGTCAATCGCCCTTACATTCTCATCTGGCTGGAACCCCGCCATAGATGCATCTGCTTCTGACAGGCCCTGAAACACAGAATCGGTCAGTGTGATTTTTTTCTTCAAGTCAGGTAAATTTTCTATCGCAACAATAGCCGTCATCATTTTCGTCAAAGAAGCCGGATAGATTTTTTCCTCACTATTTTTCTGCATTAAAAGGGTATGATCTTTTAAACGAATCAGAATCACATTAGGGCTGTTCAGCGTGTTGAGAGATAAAGAAACAGAGGAATCAGAAGAATCGGATGCTATCTTTAAAGAAGGATATGACAAAGTTTTATCGTCATATCCTTTCTCAAATATTTGCCGGTTTCCCGGAATAATGATGGATTTATAAACAAAAGCAGCAATAACAGCTATCAGCAGAAGTGCTACAAATATGCGTATTCCTGACTTTTTCCTTTTTACTTTTCGTCTCATAATAACCAGCTCCTTATTCTGTGCAGATATTATTCAACCACAGAACAAGGAGCTATGTTGGAATTCCATCTTATGGACTTCTTAAGATTTTCCTGAAATGTTCATGAATCATCAATTAGCCGGTTTTCAGACGGTGATTTTCTTAAAAAAATGATTTTCGACTTAGGTCCGATCATCATGGATCGATAGTTATTTTCCTCTGTCCTGCAAACAGGCGACTGATCCTGCGTCCCTTTGGATAAGCCCTTGATTTTATGAGATTTTCGGCCGGATCCTGGCCTCGTGCCGGTAATCGATGTGACATGCCGCAATGTCTGTCAGAAGGCAATGATTTCAATGAGCATACAGTTGAAGCTAACTTCTTTGTGTTCATGATACTTTAGTAACTCTTGCGATGATTTATGGCAAAGTTTCATCCGATAAGCAGCTTTTTTGCAAGTAAAAACTTTTTATTCGTCGAGGTCACAGCGGGCATGACTTAAATCCGGATTTAAGAGGGCTTCATTGTAGTGGTTAATTTTATAATCAATAATTTTCTGTGTCGCCAGTAATCGCGAGATGTCGATCTGAATTCTTTCCTTCTGTTGCTTTAAAATCGTCATTCTCTTTGGGATTGACGCCGGTCCTGCTTCAGCAAGTCGGAGGTAACGCTTAATCTCTTCTAACTTCATTCCGGTTGTTTTCAACCTTGTCAAAAATATCATGCCTTCCAGCTGTTGTTTGCTGTAGATCCGATGTCCGTTCGGCTTTCGATCCGCATAAGGAATCAGGCCGATTTTTTCATAATAACGGATCGTCGCTTCCGACAGGCCGGAAAATTCAGATGCCTGCCTGATGTTGAACGTTTCGGATGCTCTTTCCATGATAGGCCTCCTCAACCAAGGTTCACGCTGCTTTCCGCATACAATCCCTTCGTCAACGTTATCATCCTTTTGTGATATAAGGGAAGAGGGGATCGCGCAATTCAAATTGATTGGTTTCCCCATTCACGAGTCCGACGGCTTTATCGCTATCATAGAGATCAAGCAGAAATTGAGCCACCCTTTCCGGAGTATGAATCTGACCGAAGCTCGCTTTGTAATCGAAGGTCTCAACATTCATGGCCCTATGCGCAAATTCCGTTTCAGTGACGGCCGGAGCCAGTACTTTCGCCCTCATCGGGCTTCCCTCGGCCAGCAGCTCTTGCGCCAGCCCCTCCGTAAAAGCACTCACGAAGAATTTCGTCGCACAATAAGTGACGAAATTCCCCACCATTGTGTACCCTCCGTCCGAAGAAACATTGATTAATTGTGTCCCCTCTTTAGCAGCATAATCCCTGACAAACAAAGACGACAAAATGGTCGGGGCCAGGTCATTCAATTTTAACATATTCTCAACTTTCGCCAAATCTTGTTCAGCAACGGAAGCATACTCTCCAAATCCGGCATTGTTAATCCACGTTTCTAATTCGTACGCCTTCGTACGTGCATATAAATGGCGGACTTCGTCACTATCAGATAAATCCGCAGTGAAAACAACGACATCAATATTGGGATTAATTTCATGAATCGTTGATTTTAACTCTTCCAGCTTCTGCTTTCTCCTTGCGGTCAGGATGAGATCCTTGTTTCTTCCGGCAAAGGCTAAAGCCGACGCATAACCGATCCCGGAACTTGCTCCCGTAATGACGACATAAGGCATGATACACCCTCCTCATGATTAATGATGTTATACCAATCATCCTAACACTTCAAGTTGACTTTAATTCAAGTGATTCGGCGAAAAAATTAATTGTATGAATCCTGCTCTTATTTTTGGGGGCAACGAAAGTCGGATGATTATGGAAAACCAAATCGTGTTATTAATGAAGCAACATCAATTGTGTTATATCAAAAATGGGGACATGAAAATGCAAAGGCGCGAAAACTTTCCGGAAAGCCGTAAAACTATTGTCCTTCATGCCCTATGGATAAGGTAGGGAACGCGCTGTTACAGCAGCAAGGGAATCGCTTCATGGTGGATGGCAGGTTTCGTTGATTCACCATGTAAAGCCACTAAAATTGATCCGAAAAGCCGAAAGAGAAACTCGGTACAAAATTCGGCCGGTTGAAATAATGACCCCTCTTCTTTGATTAATACTGGGATATGAAATTGTCAGGTTTAACCATGCTTATAATTTGTTAATCCACCGCCGTCTCGATTCTCAGCGCAATATCGTGCAATTTTATTCTCGGTCCAATGGTTTGCCCGCTTCGGTAAACAATCACCCTCTGAACAGAAAAAAACTGCTGCTATGATTCACTCATAGTAACAGTCTCAGTAGACAACTTTTTTGTCCGATACAATAAATATTATATATTGATAAATACAAATAAAGTTGTTTAATTTCGGAGTTCCCAACCCGCAATACTTTACTGTTTAACTTTCCCGTTATTAAATAAAGTTGTTTAAAAATAGCTATTAAAAATTGTAATAAGTTCTAAAATCATTATAAAAGTTGATTTTCCCGGCATCTTGCGATAGGCTACCGGCAGACTGGAGATTTCCCCGTAAAGGAGCGCCAGGCTGATCTGCGGCAACGGATTATGATCCTTGTTTTTTTCCGTACTTGACCTGTTTCAGCACTTTGGAATAGGACAAGACGGAGGTTGTATCGTAAGCCAAAACTCTTCAGGGACGCGCCGTTTGCTTTGGAGAAGAAAAAATGGTGTTTGGCGTTCTCAGTGATGGATCCAAGCAGTTCACTATTTCTCTGGGAGGGCAGATTTTTCTCATAAGGATGCACATGGGTCTTCACCAACGGGGGAAAACGACTCATCGGATTGCGATCCTCCAGAGCCAGATAATAGGCTGGGGAGAGAATCTGTTGGTACGATTCTGGAAAGCATTGGGCCGAGTCATCTGTGATTCCAAGTTCGGCGCTGATGGCGTCAAACAGGCAGGTCGCCCCCAAAAAACGGCGCTGATAAGATGTCGACGGTATCGGATCGTGTTTCTTGTTTTTTTAGCTGATGATCTCTTTCAGGCCATCGGCATATTTTTTGGACGGAATGAATTCGCCCGTTACCGGGTCCAGTTTGCCGATGCATTTCCGACGACTCCGTGTCTGTTTTTTTCCTTTATTCCAATACCGATTCATATACATAAGTGATGCCGTGTTTTTTGTTCTTCAAATGGACCCATGACATCTGTATCCCTCCAAAACATGGTATAATTATATCGCGTTTTGGCAAAAAAGCCTGAATTCCTTGATTTAAAAGGAATCAGACTCGGTTATCGGTATAAATGTCTACGCCGTACAGAACGAACCACGATGGAACAATTGAACCTGATCCGAATTTTCAGACGTTAATCGGATTCAGCGCTAATTGCGCTCTTGGCGTGACGATAAGCAACTGTGTGCCAGCTTCGAGATTACCTGAATCTTCTTTTATGTTAACCTCTCCAAGATCCTTTTGGTTCGTAACAACAACGATGACTGTTGGGTCGTAGCCCGATTTTTGTATTGCATCAATGTCGATGTTTTCCAGGAGCTGTCCTTTCTTTATTTTATCTTGGGCCTGAACATGCATATCAAACGGGGTACCCTTGAGTTCAACAGTGTCCAATCCAATGTGAATGAGAAGTTCTACTCCTGAATCCGAACGAAGGCCGATCGCATGTTTAGTAGGAAAGACAGAGACCACAGTTCCATCAAATGGAGCAACCACTTCACCTTTAGAAGGTACGATTGCGACGCCCGGCCCCATGAGACCCTTTGAGAAAACCTCATCATTGACCTTTTGAAGTGCTTCAACTGTGCCGGCAACTGGTGAATCGATAGAAATATCCTCATCAATATTCACCTTTGGTTTCTCAGCAGCAGGTTCCTTTGCTTTTACACTTGGAACCGTAATCAGGGTAAGTACCAAAGCCACAGAGAAGGCTATGACCAAGGAAAGTACGAACCCGATGAACTCAGAATTAATACCGGACTTATTGATGAACATCGGAATCCCGAAGACACCACCAGTTGCAAAGCCACCATACATTTTAGCGCCTGCCCAACCGGCTATGGCACCACCAAAGGCGGATCCGATGGAAGCCATTACAAATGATTTTTTGTGTGGAATAGTAACACCGTAAATAATAGGCTCAGTGATCCCAAGAAAGCCCGAAATGACGGCAGTGAGCGACAATTCTTTGAATTTTCTATCCTTCGCCTTAATGAACATTGCCAATGCTGCACCAACTTGCCCAAAGACTGTGCAATACAGCATAGCGTTGATCGGATCAAATCCCTTCGTAGCAATGTTGTTTAAGAAGATAGGGATGAATGCCCAGTGCAAGCCAAGAAGAACAGCACCCTGCCAAATACCGGCAAGCAGGAAACCTGCCAGTGCTGGGAAGACTCCATAGATAGCCAAAACGGCATCGGCAAGCCATTGACTAAGTATACTTGTGACAGGACCAACAACAAGGTAAGCGACCGGAACCACGATCACTAAACTCAGCAGTGGAACAAAAATCAATTTCAAAGCTTTTGGTACAATTCGATTCAGTATCTTATCCACGACGGAGAGGAAATACACCGCAGCAATGATAGGAATAAGGGTTTGTGCATAGCTCATTAAAACAACTGGGATTCCGAGAAATGTCAGGTGTGTGCCTGCGTTGTAAGCTGCTACCATTGTTGGATAGACCAAAGCACATCCGACGATTGCCCCCATGTACTGATTTGTCTTGAAGACCTTTGCCGCAGAAAAGCCAAGTAACACAGGTAGAAAATAGAAGAGGGCATCGGCAGTTGCGTAAAGGATCATGTATGTGCCAGACTTTTCGGTCAAAGCGTGAGTAAGCGTCAAGAGGACTAAGAAGCCCTTCAAAATACCCGCTGCAGCTAAAGGACCTAAAATCGGCGTGAAAAGGGAAGACAATAGCTGAACTGCAGAATTGAAGAAAGATGTTTTTTCTTTTGGCTGGTCTGATTCAGTGCTTTGCTCTGCCTCTACTGCTGCAGTGTCAAGATGCGGGGTGATCTTATCAAAGATGTTTGTAACATTATCACCA
Source organism: Sporolactobacillus sp. KGMB 08714 (assembly GCF_036598985.1). Taxonomy (NCBI): domain Bacteria; kingdom Bacillati; phylum Bacillota; class Bacilli; order Caryophanales; family Sporolactobacillaceae; genus Sporolactobacillus; species Sporolactobacillus sp. KGMB 08714. The sequence goes on along the minus strand of NZ_JAUUBW010000074.1, from coordinate 125,713 downwards.
ATAACCACTTGGTACTGGCCACCGCTTTGAACTACAGTCATAACTCCGTCAAGATTTTTGATCTCATCGGTTTTGGCTTTCGACTTGTCCTTTAAGCGAAACCTCAAACGGGTGACACAGTGGATCAAACTTCGAACGTTTTGCTTGCCGCCGACATCCTCCAGAATCTTATTTGCAAGTTTTTGGTCGTCCATGGCTAATTTACCTCCTTTATTTTGCTGAGAATAATAAGTGAGTCTGCTTCTGCTCTGCTCATATTCAACACCGACTCATCTTTGAAACTGAGATTTGAAATCTGGCGCGTTTGAAGATCCACACTCTGTGCGCAATAGTGAGCTGAATCGATCCCTAAGTTATTCAACTTGAGGGTGGCATTAGTTGGTACATAGATAACGAACAGCGCTTTTTCTCTGTTTGAAGCTACTCGAATACTTGGCTCATCGTTGACATTTTGGGATACCGGAATGATCTCACTCCCCTCAAAAAGGCTACTGACGGTTTCTTTTAAAAATGAAATGTCATTAGCGCCCTTAAAGTGCAAGGCATCACGCCAATCGAAAGGAGTTAGAAAGCCTTCACCTTCGACGATGCCAAATGACTGTCCATGCCTATGCCAGCTCCAGATCCCATGCGCACCATAAGTGAGACCGGCGTCAGCCCCCGACAATATGGAACTCCAGGATGCCTTTCTTACATCGCGAGCAGAATATCGGCCATATTTGTTGCGACTATAGCTAATGTTTTCATAACATGGTTCGGCGTTGACAATGGGACCAGCAAAACCTTTTTCGCGTAATTGAACAGGAATCTGATAAGCGGTCGCCTGTCCGTCAAGATTGTGGCCTGATTGATAGCTGAAAAAATCGACACTATTTAAAAATTCTTCGGGAAGATCGATGAATCGACCTTTGATGTGAAAAGAATATATTGCTGAAGGGTCATTCTCTTTTACTACTTTGAAAGCTTTTGAATAATAACGAACAGTTTCGTCAGTCGGAAAGTCAGCGTCGCCGCTGACAAAGTAGATTGGCTGGAATTTCTTGAACCGCTTTGTTACGTAGGATGCGTACTGTCCGATGTCCTTATAGGGGATCTGATTATTCAGAGCAAGAGCACTCGCCCATGTACCCGGAACGTAGTTTGCCCAGAGCAATACCAGAGCTGGAATCATGTCATGGTCTCGCACCATCTGCAACATTAGATCGGCCCTATCGAAATATTCTTCATTTAACTGGCTAAAATCATAATTGTATTGATTTCCCTCGTGGGTGACGGGGAAGGGTTCATAACCAAGATCTGAGCCACTGGCATCCCATTGTCTGAGAATGTTGATCTGAACCGCATTAAATCCTTGGGCTGCTCGGAAATCTAGATAGTAGTTCCATTCATCCAACGTGATGTTCGTAAAGGCGCTCCAGCAGGTGTCTGCAAGATAGAAGAAAGGTTTTCCATCTTTTACAAAATTGGTTCTTTCTACTGTGAGCATAATTGTCACCTCCAAGTCGATTTTGACAAAAAACAATTTGTAATTCATGTATTCGCTTTCTTGATCGACTTAAAATTAACACACTATTTTGCTTTAGTCAATCTAATTTTACTAAACAATTAATAAACTAAAAAGAGAGGCCGCTGACCCCTCTTTTTTAAATATTGTGGCAATGAGCTGGTTACAAGGACTCGCGTTTTACCAAAGTCGTTGCAATCAACGTTTTTTGTGGATACCAAGCTGCATTGGATTGCTGTTTGAGCAACTGATGCAAGGCCTGATCGGCGATTTGCTCAATTTCAACGTGGATGGTTGAAAGTTCAGGCGAGATCAGGCGTGCTTCTTGAATGTCATCAAAGCCCATTACCGCCAAGTCTCTTGGAATATTTAAACCAGCTTTTTGAGCGGCTTTGATCAGACGGATCGCAATGTAGTCATCTTCGCAAAAAATGGCTTCAGGCATATCATCACCCAACGCGTTGAGATTTAACCCCTTTGGATCTACGTTGGTGGGGGGAACAAGATAGAAATGCTGATTGGCCACAATGACACCAGCTTCCAGAAGTGCCTCCCGGAACCCGCGCCGTCGCTCGTTGAAGTTCGACATGGGTTTATCGGAAGCAAAATAGCCGATATTTCGATACCCCTGATCCAGCATATACTTTCCTGCCAATCGGGCGCCTTGATAATTGTCCATCGTGACGAAATCAGCAACAACATCTTCAAAGTAAGTGTCGAGAAAGACCACTTTTTGCAACCGTCGCTTGATCATCAGTGTTTGTTCCCGCGTCAGATCCGTTCCTAGTACGAGTACACCGCTATTGCTGGCTGCAGCGACCTCATCAAGCTTTTTAGGCAACTGGTTCCCTTGAATGGTCATGGTACGGAGGCTGCTATTCATCTGGCTTACAGTGGCCGATAGGGCGGAGATCAAGCTATTGAAAAAGGGAAGACTACGATAATTGTCTTGAACGACTCCACTGGTTGTCACGACCAAAAACGTGACTTCCCCGATCGTGTTGTCAGGGGTGCGGCGCGTCTTACGGAGTGGAGTGTATCCTTGTTCTGTAATGATGCTGATGATTTTGTTCCGAGTTTCTTCACTGATCCCGGGCTTGCCATTGATTGCCAGCGAAACAGCCGACTTTGAAACGTTGGCCATCCTGGCGATGTCGCTCATTTTCAATCTCATACTCATCCCTCCGCTTATTGCAACTAGAATAATACTAAATTAAGACGAATTTTGCAAAACATCTTGTGTTAAGCTAAATAAACAAATACAATAGTTTTGTAAACTAAATAATAAAGTTTAGGAGGAATCATGATGACTGACAAGATCAAGCTTGGCTTTGCTCCCACCCGTCGAAATATTTTTTCTGCAGACGCGGCGATCGAATTCGCTGACCTTACCCGAAATAAACTAAATGCCATGGATGTTGATTTTGTTGATATCAAAGACATTAACGAGGACGGCTTGTTATATGACGATGCGGGGATGAAAAAAATTGCCGCCAAATTCAAAAAAGCAGGCATCGACGGTTTATTTTTGGCCAATGAAAACTTTGGAACGGAATATGAATGCGCACGTCTAGCTAAACAATTTGATGTACCGGTTTTGCTTTGGGGACCAAAAGACGAAGCACCAGCAACTGACGGTTCCCGTTTGCGGGACACACAGTGCGGTTTGTTTGCAATCGGGAAAGTTCTTAGACGATTCAAGGTACCATTTACTTACTTGGTCAATGCTGATATCGGGGATTCAGAATTTGAACAAGGTGTTCTGGATTTCATCAAAGTTTGCAATGTCGTGAAGACCTTCAAAGAAACTCGTATCTTGCAGGTCGGCCCCCGGCCTTTTGACTTCTGGTCAACTATGGTCAATGAAGGAGAGTTATTGGAACGATTTAACATCTCATTATCGCCAATACCTCTGACAGAGCTTGTTGAAAAAATTCATGAATTGCAATCAAACAATGACTCTGAGATCGCTGAGACAGAGCAAAAACTGCGGTCGATTGCCGACGTGGAAATAAGTGATAAGGATTTGAATATGGTATCAGCATTAAAGGTTGCCTTGAGCCGAAAGATGAAAGAATACGGTTGTAATGCAGGTGCCATCCAGTGCTGGACCGCACTTCAAGACGAGATCGGGATTCTGCCTTATGCTTCTGAATCCTTGTTGCAAGATGAAGGCACGCCGGTCACCTGCGAGACAGACATCCATGGTGTGATCTCAGAGCTTCTTGTCGAGGCCGCGACGATGGGTCAGGAACGTGCGGTTTTCGCCGATGTCAATTGCCGACATCCTGAAAATCCAAATGGGGAATTGCTCCAACATCTGGGCGTTTTTCCGTATTCGACAGCAAGGAACAAACCGAAGCTTCCGAAATCTCACTTCGTCTTTGACTATCCGGGCAGTGTTGGCTTTCAGGCCAAAGACGGCACATATACGCTCTGCCGCTTTGATGGAGACAATGGAAACTACTCACTGCTGCTGGGTAACGCGAAAACTTGTGACGGACCATACGAACAAGGTACGTATCTCTGGCTACAATTTGTCAATTTGAACCGCTTTGAGACCAAGCTGGTTTATGGCCCATACATTCATCACATTGCCGCAGTGCGGTCAGACGTTGTGCCAATTTTATATGAAGCATGCAAATATTTGGATATTTCACCAGATTTTTATGATCCGATCGAAGATGATGTCAAAGCTTATTTGCGCGGTGACATTAAGAGCATCGTGAAATAATGGGAGGTGATCAAGTTGATCAATGAAAAGGCATCACTAGATATTCAATCCTTGAAGTTAAAAGCTGCACAGATGAGGTTAGCAACTTGGAATATGATTTTTCAAGCTAAGACCGGTCATACAGGCAGCGATCTTTCTTGCACTGATATTTTGGTTGCGTTGTACTACGGCGTGCTGAATCAAACTCCAAAAACATTCAGTGATCCTGATCGAGATCGTTACATTCAATCAAAAGGTCATGCAGTCGAGATCTTATACAACGTCTTGGCAGACCGGGGGTACTTCCCAAAAAGCGACTTATTTCGGTACTCACAGTTTGATTCTCCTTATATCGGTCATCCAACCAATCATATCAACGGGATTGAAATGAACACTGGATCACTGGGACATGGGCTGGGTCTAAGTGTCGGAATCGCAGTTGCAGGAAAGCTGGATAAGCGAGACTACCATGTCTATACCTTGATGGGGGATGGTGAACAAGCCGAGGGGTCAGTCTGGGAAGCTGCGATGGCTGCTGGCAACTATCAACTTGATAATCTGACCGCAATCATTGACCACAACCGACTGCAGATCAGTGGCCCAACCACCGACGTTATGAACAGCGAACCATTAGCCGATAAGTATGAGGCTTTCGGATTTTCAGTCACGGAAATCGATGGGAATGACATGACGGCGTTGGTCGATGCTTTAACTGTCCCTAACGAAACCGGCAAACCAAGACTTATTCTAGCCGATACAGTAAAAGGCAAAGGGATCAGCTTTGCGGAAAATCAGGCAGGGTGGCATCATCGAGTGCCTGACGAAGCCCAGTATAAACAGGGCGTTCAAGAGCTGGAAGCAGTGATCGGAGGTTTGGAAAAATGATGAATCAAGCAAAGATTGGTGAAGTGATTTGTGACGAAATGATTACTGCTGCGAGTCGTGATCATAATCTTTTAGCGGTAACCAGTGATTCTCGCGGTTCAGCTTCGTTGACGCCATTTGCCAAGGAACGGCCAAAACAACTAATCGAAATGGGGATCGCCGAGCAAAACGCCGTGACCGTAGCAGCTGGTCTTGCTCATAGCGGCAAACGACCTTTTGTATTCTCTCCGGCAGCTTTTTTGACAATGCGCAGTATAGAACAAGTCAAAGTCGACGTGGCTTATTCAAATAGTAACGTCAAACTGATTGGCATCTCCGGCGGCAACTCTTACAGTGTCTTAGGTGCCACGCATCATTCTCTTCAAGATCTGGCGATTACACGAGCGATACCAGATTTAGAAGTGTACATGCCAGCAGATCAAGCACAAACGCGTGGTTTAATGCAGTATCTGGTCCAATCTGATCGGCCAGCTTATGTGCGAATCGGGAAAAGGGCGCTACCCAACATCTACGACAATGAAAAACGTGCCTTTTCAAGGCCGGGCCAAGCTAATATCTTGTTCGATCATGGCCATGATGTTGCGCTGGTTGCAATGGGGGAGACCCTCAGCATAGCAGTTGATACTGCTAAGATGCTCAATCAGCAAGGCATCCATGCCAAAGTTGTCGATCTGGTTTCCTTAAAACCGCTCGATCATCGTTTATTGAGTCGCGTAGCCACTCAGGTGGATCTGATCGTGACCATTGAAGAACACAGCATATATGGTGGCATTGGTTCAGCAGTAGCGGAATCTTTAGCCTCGCACCAACATGCCCCAATCCAGATTGTCGGGTTTCCCGATGAACTAGTAATTGCCGGTACTCAAGATGAAGTGTTTGCTTATTATGGAATGGATGCCCAATCGCTTACACGAAGGATTTCGGATTGGATGAAGTAGGTGGAAAACATGACTGAATTGACGCTTGCAATCGATCAAAGCACCCAAGGAACCAAAGTATTGCTGATCGATCACGAGGGAACCATCAAGTACAAAACCACACGAACTCACCGCCAATTGATCAGTCCAGAGGGCTGGATCAGCCACGACCTTACTGAAATTCAGGCAAACCTTAAGGCATTGGTTCATCTAGCTTTAGCTCATGCTAAGGGAGCGACTGTCACCAGTGTTGCTATCAGCAATCAGCGTGAGACAGCAGCTGCTTGGTCAAGAAGTTCCGGAGAGCCGCTCGCTTTGGCCATTGTCTGGCAAGATAACCGCGCGAAAGAACTAGTGGATGAGTTGGTTGCTAAACCTGAATCAGGAACAATCAAGATGAAGACAGGCCTAAATCTATCACCCTACTTTACGGGCGCCAAGTTTGCCTGGCTGCTTATACACAACGCTGTGGTACGGACTGCCCAGAGTCGAGGAGATCTTTGTTTCGGGACGATTGATAGTTGGCTAGTTAGTGTCTTGACCAATGGAGATTCTTTCAAGACAGAGCCAAGCAATGCTTGCAGGACGCAATTGATGGATTTGAATACAGGGACATGGGATCAATCTCTTTGTGATTTATTCGGCATTGACCAGAACGAGCTACCCCAAATCATTGATTCTGATGGTATCTTTGGAAAGACTGATCTTTTCGGTGAACTCAATCATTCGATTCCAATCACTAGCGTTCTGGGAGATTCTCAAGCCGCCCTTTACGCAGAAGGCTGTCACTCGCCTGGCCAATTTAAGGTGACCTTTGGAACCGGTAGTTCAATCATGTTAAATACTGGCGAAGAGAAGATACGCTCCGAAACGGGCCTTAACACTTCAATTGCATGGCGCAAGCGTGGTCAGACCACCTATGTCCTGGAAGGTAACGTGAATTATTCTGGGGCAGTGATAACCTGGCTAAAAAATAACCTGGCGATCATTGGCGACCCAGCTGAGACTGATTGCATGGCGCAGGCGGCAGATCCAAACGACACCACCTGTCTTGTCCCAGCCTTCAGCGGACTGGCGGCACCGTATAATAGGCCAGAAATGAAAGCGGCTTTTGTCGGCATGACAATGCTGACTGGAAAGAATGAATTAGTCCGAGCCAGTCTTGATGCTGTTGTTTTTCAGATCGCCGATATCGTTCAATTACTTCAAGATCAGTCTCCAGATCTCGAGCCGATCATCCACGTTGACGGTGGAATGATTTGCAACCATTACTTGATGCAGTTCCTTGCAGACATTGCACAACGCCAGGTTATCATTTCACCTGTCCAAGAACTGAGCGGTGTTGGGGCAGCATTGAACGGTTTTGATTCATTTCCGATTAAAGAAACCCACACCGAAAGATACTCGCCAGAAATCTCAACAGACCTTGCCGAGCAACGAGCGGGCCATTGGCGGAAAGTAATTACACAATTACAGACAACGGAAGGAGTTTAAACATGAGCACCTTTCCAGATGGATTCTTATGGGGCGGCGCGACAGCTGCCAATCAACTTGAAGGCGCATATGACCGCGACGGGAAAGGCTTATCAATCGACGATGCCTATCCCGGTGGCAAAAAACGGCTCAATTTACTGAAAAGCCCAGATTTTGACTGGACTATCGATGAGAGCAAATACGACTATCCAAACCACGAAGGTATCGATCACTATGACCATTACAAGGAAGACATCGCGCTGTTCGCGGAGATGGGCTTCAAGTGCTACCGCTTCTCGATCGCCTGGACTCGTATCTTCCCGAACGGCGATGAGACCGAACCAAATGAAAAAGGTCTGGCATTCTATGACAGCCTCATCGACGAGTGCCTGAAGTACGATATCGAACCGGTGATCACCATCTCTCATTATGAGATGCCGCTGAAGCTGGCTAAAGAATACGGCGGCTGGAAGAACCGGAAGCTCATAGATTTCTTTGAGTGCTTCGCAAAAACGGTCCTGACCCGCTATGCATCCAAGGTGAAATATTGGATGACCTTTAATGAGATCAACTCCGCCTTCCACTTCCCGGCAATGAGCCAAGGCTTAGTTCAGGCAAATGGCGGGGATGATTCAACTAATATTTTTCAGGCTTTCAACAATCAATTCGTGGCCAGCAGCAAGACCGTCAAGATCGGCCATGAACTGGATCCGGACCTAAAGATCGGCTGCATGATTCTTTACGCGACGGCGTACAGTATCGACGCGAACCCGGTCAATCAGCTGGCGACCTTGCAAAGTCAGCAGGCCTTCAACTTCTTCTGTGCTGACGTTCAGGTGCGCGGCCAGTATCCGACATACACCAAGCGCCTTTACAAGCAGTATCATGTTGACGAAAGCCGGCTCGAAATCACGGACGACGACCTCGCTTGGATCAAAAAGTATCCAGTCGATTACATCGGCTTCAGTTACTACATGAGCAACGCCGTCGACGTGACATCAGACAACTCGGACAAGACTGGCGGCAACATGCTCGGTGGTGTAAAGAACCCGTTCCTAGAAGCCAGCGAATGGGGTTGGCAGATCGACCCGATCGGTCTGCGTATTGGCCTGAACGAACTCTATGATCGTTATCAGGTACCGCTCTTCGTTGTTGAAAATGGCCTGGGCGCCAAGGATAAGGTCGAAGCTGACGGCAGCATCAATGACGACTATCGGATCGACTACCTGCGCAAGCACATCGAAGCTATGGCCGCTGCGGTCAATGAAGACGGTGTTGATGTGATGGGCTATACGCCATGGGGCTGCATCGATCTGGTCAGTGCCTCGACTGGTGAGATGTCGAAGCGCTATGGGTTCATCTATGTCGATTTGGATGATGAAGGCCACGGTACGCTGGCGCGATCCCGGAAAAAGTCGTTCGTTTGGTACAGAGGTGTGATTGCTTCAAATGGGACCGAGCTTTCAACTAATATCAATTACTGAGCAACTAAAAACCCTCGATGAAATCAATCGTGGGTTTTCTAGTGACCAAAAAAGGAGAGATAAGTAGATGGGGAAGTTAAATGTTAATGTCGAGATCTATGCGGACGGTGCAGTAATTGAGGACATGATCGCTGCTTATGAATCTGGCTTTGTTAGTGGATTTACCACAAATCCGAGTCTGATGAAAAAAGCAGGTGTAAAAGACTATATGGCATTTTCTAAAGAAGTCATTGAAAAAATTCCAGATCTGCCGCTATCTTTTGAAGTATTTGCCGATGATTTTGAAACGATGGAAAAAGAAGCGGAAAAAATCCACTCCTTCGGCAAAAATGTATTCATCAAAATTCCAATTACCAACACCAAAGGAGAATCGTCCATTCCGCTGATTAAAAAGTTAGAGGACAAGGGCTATTCGCTGAACATCACCGCGCTCTTGACCGTCGATCAAGTGGAAGATGCAGTAGCTGCTCTGAACCCTGACGTAGAAAACATTGTCTCTGTTTTTGCCGGTCGTATTGCTGATACCGGACAAGATCCGATTCCTTACATGAAGAAAGCAGTTGCTATTTGTCAATCCAAGAAGGGTGCCAACTTGCTTTGGGCAAGCTCCCGTGAACTGTTTAACGTTTACGAAGCTGATCGTCTAGGCGTGGATATCATTACCTGCACACCGGAAATCATTACGAAGCTAAAGAAAGTCGGAAAACCTCTGGAAGAAGTTTCATTGGATACAGTCAAAGGATTTAATAAAGATATCAAGTCACTGGGATACTCAATTCTAACAGAAAAAGAATCTTCAAAATAAAAGGCTGCAGTTAGTCTTGTGGTATTAAGTCAAGTTCTAAATAAGATTTATTTTTTAACTTTTAACTGATGTTTCAAAAAGGGACAGCACTAATCTAAGTCACAAAATTTCCAAATATCTGAAAGCGATAAGGAGGCGGACCTTACTGATTATCGGTGATGCGGCGTCCAAAGGCAGCACCTTCAACTCCGCGTCTTCATGAAAGAATATCGTTGGGTGAAAACTGTAAATGGACGTGGACTCCATGCCGATCACTCACGTTTATAGGGAGTGGCTGAGCTGAGTTTTAACACAAGCTCCTTGATGGCATAAGCCCCGTTAAGATTGTTCGCCAAGGACTGTTGAGCCCAATTACATTGATCACTGTTTAAAAAGCAAACATCCAGTTTCTGTGCTCTGATATCCATCCGACAAATAGTTTCACTGGGAAGGACCTACTTCCCTATTCATTTTGGAATAAGCTCGGATACTCTGTGATGTCCCCTAATTACAGCTGCATGAACGCCACCTCGCGATCAGTAGACAAAGACCGAAAGGCCCAACTCATCCTGCCCCCGATGAGTTGAGCTCGCAACCGCTACATCTTATGCGTCAGCATATCCGGCAGCTGCACGGGCAGCAGACTAATTACGTAGAAAGACTACAGGAGGGAAAAGCCTAAACCCGTTGGATCCATTTCAATGAACAACTAGAGGTTATCACGCAGTACCTAAGCTGAACAGGGATGACTATTAACTTCGAAACTTATTATACGAGGAAGACTTGCTAGGGCAAAAGCTATTGTGCAACTATCCATAGATACTATACGTACATTATCTATTGATGCCATTGACAATGGCTAATTCCGGTCATCCCGGCCTGCCAATGGGTTCCGCCCCCATGGCGTATATTCTCGAGGTCGGACAGAAAATGATGAATGCGCTGCATAATCCAGCCTTTGATTCGATGAACCTGACTGGGTGATGAAATGTTTTGCATTGTCTACCGTGGCTTATAATTTGTTAATCCACCGCCGTCTCGATTCTCAGCGCAATATCGTGCAATTTTATCTTCCGCCCATTGATTCGTTCGCTTCGGTAAACAATCACCCTCTGAACAGAAAAAAACTGCTGCTATGATTCACTCATAGTAACAGTCTCAGTAAACAGCTTTTTTGTCCGATGCAATAAATATTATATATTTCTATTTCTCATTTTTTTATTATTCCACCGTGACCGATTTGGCGAGGTTTCTTGGTTTGTCGACATCGCATTCGTGCTGCAGGGCTGCGTAATAGGCGATCAGCTGCAGCGGAATGGCTGAAACAAGCGGTGTAAAGGATTTGTGCACTTTAGGAAGCACGATTTTGTCGCCGGGCCGGGCGGTCACGCCCTCCATGCTGATGACGGCGGTGTGGGCGCCGCGGGCCGCGACTTCTTCGACATTGTTGCGGATGCTGTTATTGACGCTCTCCTGAGTGGCAAAGGCAAGAACCGGCGTGCTGTTCTCGATCAGGGCGATTGTGCCGTGTTTGAGCTCGCCGCCGGCGAAGCCTTCGGCCTGAATGTAGGAAATTTCCTTCAGCTTCAGGGCCGCCTCCATGCAGACGTAATAATCAAGGCCGCGTCCGATATAAAAAGCGTTGCGCGTCACCGACAGATAATCACGGGCAACCGCCTGCAGCAGCGCCTTTTCATCGATCATCCGCTCCATCGCCTGGGCAACGAGACTCAGCTCGTGAACCGGATCGAAATCAAGAACGATTCCCCGGCTCTCTGCCGCGGCAACCGCAATGAAAGACAGAACCGCCATCTGGGCCGTGTAAGCCTTCGTCGATGCAACGGCTATTTCCGGTCCGGCGAAAAGCAGCATCTTGTAATCCGCTTCACGGTAAAGCGTCGAACCTTCGACATTGGTCAGCGTCAGCGTCGGATAGCCGAGTTTCTTGACTTTGACAAGCACCGCACGGCTGTCGGCCGTCTCGCCGCTCTGTGAGATGAAGATGAACAGCGGTTTTTTTGAGAGAAGCGGCATATTGTAGGAAAATTCGCTTGAAATATGCACTTCGGTCGGAATCTGAGCGACCTGCTCGATCAGCTGCCTGCCCACCAGGCCGGCATGATAGCTCGTGCCGCAGGCAATAATGTAAAGCCGGTCCGCTTCGTTAATCGCCCGGGTAATGGCCGGATCGATCGCAATCGATCCGTTTTTCCCACGGTATTTCTGAAGCAGCCTTCTCAGCACAGCCGGCTGTTCATCAATTTCCTTCAGCATGTAATACGGATAGGCGCCCTTTTCCGTATCGCGGGCATCAAATGAAACGGTGTACGGATCGCGGGTTTTCACATGGCCGTCAAGATCCTTAATCACATATCCGTTCCGCGACAGCAGGACAATTTCTTCATCCATCAGTTCGACATAACGCTTGGTCTGCTGAATCATCGCCGTTGCGTCACTCGCCACAACATTGAATCCGTCGCCTGCGCCGATCAGAAGCGGACTTTTGTTTTTCCCGACATAAATGAGATCGCTGTTTTCCGCATCAAGCATCGCAATGCCGTAGGAACCGTCGATCAGCTTCAGCGTTTTCCGCAGGGCTTCTTCCACCTCAAGGCCGCCGTCGACAAAATGTTCGATCAGCTGAACAACGACTTCCGTGTCCGTATCGCTTTTCAGAGAGACTCCTCCGAGATAACGGTCGCGCAGCTGCGCATAGTTCTCGATGACGCCGTTGTGAACGATGGTAAACCGTCCGGAAGCGCTCTGATGCGGGTGGGCGTTGCGCCGGCTCGGTTCGCCGTGCGTCGCCCAGCGTGTGTGTCCGATGCCCTGAGTGGCCTGAATGGACGGGTCAACAATGGTCCGAAGCGCCGCGATCCGGCCTTTTTCTTTGAAAACATGGACGCTGCCTGCAGTCTGGAGTGCAATGCCTGCCGAATCATAGCCGCGATATTCCAGATTGCTGAGCCCGTTCAATAAAATGTCGCGTGCATCCTTATTGCCAATATAACCAACGATACCACACATTGGGTTCCCCTCCATGTGAGGCAAGAAAGCATTCCGGGGCAGTCTTGCCCCACTTGTTTTTTTATTGTCATAAATGCCTGCTGTCCGGCCTCTGTCCAGAAAGTTGCCTCTCTGTTTTGTACACGGATTAACGGTGCAGGCTGTTTCCGAGAGGCATCCGCCGAGTCTTTCGATAAACCTCTTCCTCGTCAACTATTCCGACTGCTCATCATTTCCGGGAATAGTCCAGGCGCTTTATATTCAGTTCATCCGCCCTCTCTTTCCTTCTTGAGTCAAACCTTTCGGCCAATCGGCCGCACAGAAATTCTACTTAAAAAATATATATCTGTCAACAGACTTTCCCGCGGGCGTCTCCCCCGGCAAGAAAGCATATTTGCTATCCGCCGGCCGGATTCTCTCGCTTGCTTTGCATACTTTAAATTATTCAGATCGGTTATTCTCCGTGCCGGCCGGACATACCCATATATTATAAAATCAGAAATCAGTCCTGGATCTTACCGCCGATCTCTTTTTCGACAGTCTGGGCGATGCGTGCAACGTACGCGCTGCATGCTTCTTCGGTCGGCGCCTCCGCCATGATCCGCACAAGCGATTCGGTCCCGGACGGGCGGACGAGAACACGGCCGTCACCGGCCATTTCCGCCTCTACTTCACGAATGACCTGGCCGACCGCCGGATTATCAGTAACATGAAATTTATCGGCCACCCGCATGTTTACCAGTTTCTGGGGATAGGTCCTGATATCAGCGGCCAGTTCGGACAGCTTTTTCCCCGTCGCCTTCATGATGCTGACGAGCTGCAGTGCGGACAGCATGCCGTCGCCCGTCGTCGAATGATTGAGAAAAATAATATGTCCGGACTGCTCGCCGCCCAGCGCATAGCCGCCCGCCCGCATTTCCTCCATGACATAGCGGTCGCCGACTTTTGTCTGCTTCGTTTCAATTTTTGCCGCTTCCAGGGCTTTATACAGGCCCAGATTGCTCATAACCGTCGTCACGAGCGTATTTTTGCTTAATTGACCCTTCGACTTTAAATAAGTGGCACAGATATACATAATTTTGTCTCCGTCAACGATGTTTCCAAGCTCATCGACCGCAATCAGACGGTCGCCGTCGCCGTCAAAGGCCAGGCCGCAGTCAAGCCCTTTCTCTACGACGAGCGCCGCAAGCGCATCCGGGTGTGTCGAGCCGACTCCGTCATTAATGTTCTTCCCGTTCGGCGATGTGCCGATCGGCACAATATCCGTTTCAAGATCGGCGAACAGATGCGGGGCGAGTGCACTGGTCGATCCGTTGGCACAGTCGAGCCCCAGGCTTAAGCCTGAGAAATCGTCATCCTGAATCGTGTCCTTCAGGAACTGCAGGTATTTCTGGCTTCCTTCAAAATAGTCGCCGGCGGTACCGAGATCAGTGCCGATCGGCCGCGGCAGATCGTCTGTATTTTTTGCGAGAAGCGTTTCGATGGTTTCCTCTACTTCGTCGCTCAGCTTAAAACCGTCACTGCCGAAAAATTTGATGCCATTGTCGGCCACCGGATTGTGCGAAGCCGAAATCATAATGCCCGCGCTGGCATCCATCGCTTTCGTCAGGTAGGCTACGCCCGGAGTCGAGATGACGCCGAGACGCATCACTTCGACGCCGATCGACAGTAATCCGGCAATCAGAGCTCCCTCAAGCATATAGCCCGAAATCCTCGTATCGCGCCCGACCAGGACCTTCGGGTGCTCCGTCGTTTTCGTCAGAGCATAGCCGCCCGTCCGTCCGAGCCTGAAAGCCAGTTCGGGTGTCAGATCCTGATTCGCGATACCCCTTACTCCGTCTGTACCAAAATACTTTGCCATTTTGATCGCTCCTATCTTTCCACTCGTCCAAATTCGTCTCTATTTTGAAAAATCCTCCAAGAAAACCTGATTTGCCGGCAAACGATTGGCTCGCATTGGTAACCGGCACGTCCTAGCTGATGCTGACACCGACGCTTCCGGGAGATGCATGGGCACTCAGTCCGTTCGGAACGGTCACGTCGACCGTTACCTGATGCCGGCCCGTACCCAGTCCGCTGAGATCGACACTCGCCTGTATATCTTTTGCCGTTAGATTATTGAGGTCCTGAGAATTCCCCGTAACTGAAACATCGACGTGATTCGCCGAAGTGAACGTTGCATTTCGGCCGGAACTAAGCCCCGTCATCGTAAGGGGAATCGATTGAAAATTTTTTGACCCGTATTGCCCGCTTGAACTGAAAGCCGAGCTGGCGCTGCTGCCGCTGCCTGTTGATGAAGATGATTTTACAATATGCACCGTCACGTCGACCTTCGCGGGCGAAACCCGGGTCGCGCCGGACGGAACCGGTACATCTACTGAAAATGTTTTATCGCCCGACAGCCCGTCGACGGAAACGGAAAGCGGTGAAATGCCTGTGATCGTGCTCAGCGTATTCTCGTCGGGCGCAATCACATTGACTGTATTCGCCGACAGATCAATCGAGCCGACTGAATAGCCCGATGCAGGCGTGCCGGTCGTTACCGCCTGAATGCTCAATTGTTTGGACACCCGTGTGACCGGCACCTGCACGTGAACGGCAGACGGTTCAATGGATACATCGACCTCTTTGCCGGTACTATCATATGCATGCAGCGTAATCATTCTGTCAACTGTTGCACTGGCATTTTTGACACTGACAACCCCTTTGATAAATGCGATGGAATTAACTGTATCCTCTCCGCCGGTTACGGTCACGGCTCTTGGATCAATCACCGGGTCGCCGACAAGCAAGCCGGCGCCGACCTTACTCTTGTCCAATATGTCGACGGCTACCGGAAGCTCCTTGCTGGTCTTTTTCTGTATGGTGACCCGTACAGATGACGGGACAGGCGTCACTTTCAGGCCGGTCGGGAAGCCCTGTGTCTGAACCTGTACGTCATAAGTGCCGGATTTCATATTCGTCAGATCAATGAAAGCGCTTTTCATCGTCAGCAGCTTCGCTTTCAAAATGAGATCGTTTGATCCGTTCAGACGGAGGTTTACGGACCGCGGAGCGCCGCTGACCACATATTGATTTGAATTATAGCGGACATCCAGCCCTTCCGTAATCATCATCTGCTGCGTCTGATTTGTAATGACGCTGGACGGCGTTGAAGAAGGCGTCTGCCCCGCATTCACAATGGCATAAAGCATCAGCGCTATAACAAAGGAAATAATCTTGACGAGCCAGTTTTTGCGCAGCAGTTTATCCATTATGCTTCCCTCTCCAATTCCATCTTAAAGAACCTGTGTTCTTTTCAGATTTGTTTAGTTCAGTCTGCAGGATTTCCGTCAGCCGTTCTTCAGAAATGTCGCGGAACATTTCGCCGTTTTTTGTGACCGTAATGCCGCCTGTTTCCTCCGATACAACCACGGTGAGAGAGTCGGTGACCTCGCTGACCCCCATTGCCGCACGATGCCTTGTCCCAAGTTCTTTCGAGATGAACGGACTTTCAGAGAGCGGCAGATAACAGGCTGCCGCCGCTACTTCATTTCCCCGGATAATAACCGCACCGTCATGAAGCGGCGTGTTCGGGATAAAAATATTAATCAGCAGCTGGGAAGTCAGATTCCCATGTAGAGGGATGCCCGTTTCAATATACTCATTCAGCCCCGTTTTCCGTTCTATGGACATCAGCGCCCCGATCCGGCGCTTGGCCATATATGAAGACGCCTTGACAATGGCGTCGATCATCTGTTTATGCTGTTCTTCAACAACCGTCCCCCGGGAAAAAAGCCGTCCCCGGCCAAGCTGTTCGAGCACGCGCCGCAGTTCAGGCTGAAAAATAACAATAATCGCAAACAGGCCGTATGTAATCGCATTGTTCAGGATCCATTCGAGCGTCTTCAGCTGAAACAGGCTGCTCAGAAACCAGACACCGACGATAACCAATATACCTTTCGCAAGCTGAACGGCCTTTGTGCCCCGGATAATCAGGATGACTTTATAGATCAGATAGGTGACGATCAAGATATCAATGATATCCGTCAAATAGTTTAAAATGTTAAAATGGGCCAACCAAGACATGGCTTTCATCCTCCAAACAGCCGCTCATTTTCATTATCCAATAATCCCGCAATCCCGATCCCGTGCCGAGTGCCATTGTACCGTCCATCATAGCATAGATTGTCTTCGCGGGCATTTCAACGGCTGCCGCCTGTTCAGTACATTTTCATAGTTTATGCCATAATCCATAAAAAAATGAAAAGCCCTTCGTTTCAGGGCAGCAAATCAGCCGGAACCGATGTATTGCCGGCCTTTTATTCGTATCAGGAACGGTCACCGGGCATTTTAAGCAGTATAAACTGACCGTTTCCGCTTTTTTCCCGATCGGAGGCCTGACGCCTCGCTGCAATCATCATGAGCGACATCGGAAGCGCACAGATTGCCATCCCTGTATACAACGGATGGCGGGCCGCCCAATTCCGAACCGCATGACGATGATCGGCGGGAAGTTTATCAAGAACATTTTTCGTAAAATTTATCGGCACTTGTGGGTGGACCAGCTGGTTGAGCAAATTTGCATACTGCCTCAGCTCATTAAAATGATCACGGCAGCTGCTGCAGCCGGCGAGGTGGGCGTCAAGCAAACATTGTTCTTCTTTCGTCGCTTCGCCGTCCAATACTTTATTCATTAAAGAGACATATTTTTTATGTTCACCGCTCGCCATTTTTTTCACCTCTGAAAGCAGTCATATTTTTTCTCAGCATTTCACGGCCGCGATGAATTCTTGTTTTCACCGTTCCGACAGGAATACCCATAATTTCACTTATTTCTTTCAGGCTGAGATCCTCAATATATTTCAGAATGACGGCCGATCGATACTTTTCAGGGAGAAGGCTGATCTCGTGCTGAATAATTTTCTCCATCTCGGCACGGATGATCCGTTCATCGGGCAATATTTCCCCGCCGCTCAACAATTCTTTCAATACAATCCCGTCAGCACCCGGTATTTCGGCGTCAAGCGAGACACTCGGTTTCTTCCTCCTCAATGAATCAATTGAGAGGTTGGTTGCGATGCGAAAGATCCACGTGGAAAAGCTGCGGTTATTGTCAAATTGATCAATATGTTTGTATGCCCGGATAAATGTTTCCTGAGACAGATCTTCAGCTTCCTGGCGATTGCCGACCATTCTCAGACAAATCGCAAACACACTGTTTTTATATCTGTCGACGAGTTCTGCAAAGGCCTGATGATCGCCTTTTTTAACCCTCCTGATCAGCCGTTTCTCCTTCTGTTCCATCTTAACCTCTCTTTTGCATCAATATGTCATACGAAAGAATACCGAGTCAAGTTTCACAAATGAAACGGCGCCGGAACTCATGACAGAGGCCCGGGACAGTCATTCAGAAAAACCGACATCGTTTGTTTTATTTTTTAAATGAACGGGTATTTGAATATAACTTAAACAGAATATGGAGGCGAGCCGATGAACAGGAAGGATCTCAGTAAAAAAATCGAAAAACTGCGCGACCGCCTTGTCCTTACCGCCATTAAAGAGCCGCTGTCTTCCCCGAAAATCCAGCACATGAGCCGCCGCCTTGACAAGTTACTGAATAAATACGAGCAATTAATCAGATAATCACAATTAGAGAAGGCACGGCCCGCCCGTGCTTTCTTTTGTCGTGAACAAAATCGAACGCAGCAGGGTTTCCGGTTACTATTTGTTACTCAAATTATACCATAATAATACGGGACGGATATGACCATATTCGACATGTTACGACGTTCCTCACAATATTGACAGAAAGAAGAATTTAGTGAACAATAAAGTAAACCGGCAGTTTACTTTATTGTTCACTCATCGCTATCGGAGGTGGCACCAGTGAAACTTGAAGAGGAAAAAGCCATGCGCAGAGATAAAATAATCGGCGCCGCGGAAAAGCTGTTCTTTTCAAAGGGATATGAGCAGTCGACGATGGATGACGTAGCCCGTGAAGCACATTTCAGCAAACGTACGGTCTATGCCTATTTCACAGGCAAAGAACAGCTTCACTTTGAAGTGATGATCCGCGGGTACAGGCAGCTTATTGCTTTGCTGAAAAAGGAAGAGAAGAGCGTGAAAACCGGCCCCGCCGGTGACAGACTTGAGCGGATGACCTATGCCTTTTACCGATTCAGTACCGATTTTCCCGATTATTTCGCTGCTGTCTTCTCCTATGAAAACGGCGAGAGCGATTTTCAGAAGGGGATCCCCGATCAGTCAAGAGAAGAATGCTACAGGCTCGGTGAGGAAGTCTTCGATATGCTGGCCGGCCTGCTTAGAAAAGGCCAGGAGGAGGGGAGCTTCAGGAATGATCTGGATCCTGTAGAAACGGCGATTGTCCTGTGGTCCTGTATGGTCGGCGTATTTAATACATCGAAGGTCAAAGCCAACTATATTCAGAATTATCATCACATATCGGCTGGGGATCTGATTTCAGCTGCTTTCCAAATGATGATCCGTTCGCTTCGAAACGAAAACGGAGGTTTTCATGAATGAAAAAACAGGGAGTGAAAAAAACAATGCTCATCATTCTTTGCAGCCTGGGCACCGTCATTCTGGCGGCATTTCTTTTTCTTCTTCTGATCAGCGGCATTTTCCTTCCGCGGCATTACCTGGAACCGTGGAATAAAAATTATGCGCTGAAATTTGACGATCCGCGCATTCAGCTGGCGGCATACGGGCTTCTTGCGGCGAACGGCCACAATATGCAGCCGTGGAAAATCCGGCTTGACAAGAGCGACCCGAGGATCTTTTACCTTTACGCGGACAGCAGACGGATGACAAACGAAGTCGACCCCTATGCGCGCCAGATGATGGTCTCTCAGGGGACCTTTCTGGCCTACATGCAAGTCGCCGGCGAGAAAATCGGCTACCGAACGGATATATCCTTATTTCCGGACGGAGCCTACGATGAGAAAAACCTTTCGACAAGCATGGATACAAAACCGGTCGCAAAAATTACACTCGGGAAGACCGGCCCGCAGCAGAGCCCCCTCTATAGTGCGCTGTTTGTCCCGGACACGAACAGAGGGCCTTATAAAGCGGACAGGCTGACCGCCGCACAGACCGGCCGCCTCGAAAGCCTCTCAGAACCGGACGTATCGGTGAAAGTTTATCAGGATCAGGCGGATGTCGCCCGATTGAACGATTATGCGATGAAGAGCGCCGTCGTTGAGTCCGGTGTGAAGCGGGTTATGGATGAATCGGCCGCGATTTTCCGGGCCAACGAATATCAAAAGAATAAATATCGCTATGGATTTTCCGTCGAAGGCCAGGGCACATCCGGAATCATGGTCCACCTGCTTCAGGGGCTTGTCACACTTTTTCCTTCGATGAACAGCGGAAAAGCGGCGTCGGACCTCTTCGTCAAATCGACGCAGGCATCGGTTGACAGCACGCCGGCATATATCATGATTCAGACGAAAGACAACCGCCGTGAGAGCCAGGTGAAAAGCGGCCTGATATACAGCCGGCTGATTCTTGAGGCCGGTCATCTGGGGCTCGCCGTTCAGCCGCTCAGCCAGGCTCTGGAAGAATATCCGGAAATGAAGAAACTTTACAACGGCATACACCGTGATTATGCGGCGGACGGAAGCACGATTCAGATGCTCGTCCGCATCGGAAAACCCGATCAGAATGTGCCGCAGACCATGCGGCGCGATGTGACGGATCTGATCATGAAAAACTGATTGAACGCCCGATGCCGGGGCCTGTACGGTGCTCCGAAAGAGAAAAGCCGCCCCCGGGGGCGGCTTTTCCTGCTCAGTCCAAAAAAGCAGCAGGATTCCCGATTGTATAACCGGGGATCCTGCACCATCTTATGTAAGAACCGGAGTGGAGCCTAGGGGGATCGAACCCCTGACCTCCTGCGTGCAAAGCAGGCGCTCTCCCAGCTGAGCTAAGGCCCCGCAATAAATGGAGCGGAAGACGGGATTCGAACCCGCGACCCCCACCATGGCAAGGTGATGTTCTACCACTGAACTACTTCCGCAAAATAAAAGGCGCCCTCGAAAAAGCTTATCCGATGAAACAGCGCGGACTGCCTGTCCCCGCCTCAAAAGCCTTTCAAAACGCACCTCCGGTTAAACAATCAATGCGGATGAGAGGACTTGAACCTCCACGTCCGGTAAAGGACACTAGAACCTGAATCTAGCGCGTCTGCCAATTCCGCCACACCCGCAAAACAAGATAAATGGTGGGCCATGAAGGCCTCGAACCTTCGACCCTCTGATTAAGAGTCAGATGCTCTGCCAACTGAGCTAATGGCCCGCAGTTAAATAAAATTTATAGTGGTGGAGGGAGAAGGTTTCGAACCTTCGAACCCATAGGGAACGGATTTACAGTCCGTCGCGTTTAGCCTCTTCGCTATCCCTCCATACCGTCGCTGCGCATCGATCAATGGTGCCGGTCAGAGGACTTGAACCCCCAACCTACTGATTACAAGTCAGTTGCTCTGCCAATTGAGCTAGACCGGCGAAATAATGGAGGATATAGGGCTCGAACCTATGACCCTCTGCTTGTAAGGCAGACGCTCTCCCAGCTGAGCTAATCCTCCAAAGTGACCCGTACGGGATTCGAACCCATGAACCCACCGTGAAAGGGTGGTGTCTTAACCGCTTGACGAACGGGCCATGTCTCTCCGCCGCAATCGACGTTCTTAATTATATACAGAATGTGAAGGCTTGTAAAGGCAAAAATAAAAAATCATATATTCTGACTATTGGCATTTCCACAGTTCAGTCTTTCCGAATCTTCACACATGGCCCATTCTATCCTGAATGTAAACTAAACTTGTCTTACAGGGATGCCGCCCATCCTATTATACCCCTTCTATGATTTTAAGGTTGTTTTGGAATATCTGCATCTTTTCTTCCGATGTTTTTCTTGTCTGTATAAAAACAGGAATCCAACGAACGGATTCCCGTTTCCGGTTAAGTATCCGGAAACAATTTCTTCTGCTGTACCATCTGATTCATCCGATTTCTGACTGCCTGTCCGATCCGGTTATTGGGCCTCAATAATTGATAAACAGCCGCACCAATACCGATCGTCGTAATCAGTGGAAGAAGCCTCCGTCTTCGCTTCATGATTCCGCTCACCACCATGAATCATTTTATTCACTCTTTCGTGAACCCTTATAGATTGCCCATAGAGTGGGAATCCATGAACGGCAATCTTTGGCAGCCCGTCAGTGTGTAACAGAAACTTTGCCCAGATATTCCTCAAGGGCGAGGCCTTTTTCAGTGATTTCCTTTGCGGCGGCAGGCCCCACGTAGCGAAGATGCCACGCCTCGTATTCATAGCCCGTTACCGATTCTTTTCCTTTTGGGTAGCGGATGATAAAACCATATTCCGCTGCATGGGCCGCCAGCCAGGCAGCCTCGGCCGTTGTTGCGAAGGCGGGCGTCGCCGCATATTGGCCGTTGATCCCTGAAACATCAACGGCCAGGCCGGTTTCATGTTCGCTTGTTCCGGGCCTGGCGCTGTATGTCAGTGCCTTTTTTTCACCGTCTTCCCGGACATAAGTGTTGAAAAGCGTTGTCTGGGACTTGTAGGAGCGATAAGCCGACACACCCGCAAGCTGAACCCCGTCTTTCTTAGCGGCGGCGAACATGATCTCCAGAGCTTTCGCGGCAACGGGACGCATCTCCGTCAGTTCGGATTTCTCACCGGTAATAAACGGAACATTGACAGATACAAGCTGCTTGGGAACATAATTGTCCGGCAGCTTAAAATATTTATTAACCAGGACAAGTGTGCTGTCTGGATTGGCAACGGTGTACAATCCCTTATGGCTGAGAGACGAAACCGTTTTTACCGCCGGACTTGTCTGTGCCGCAGGTTTGTTCTTCTGAACATCCGTCGGCTTTATTTGATGAACCGTACCCGAACAGGCAGCCAGGCTCAGAAAAACGGCAATGACGCCTGCATAAAACATGTTTGCTTTCATATTTTCGATTCTCCATACCAAGCTTGTCTTTTATCAAATTAGTTTATTCGATTCCGTTCTGCCGGCTCTGTCACTTTTTTCTATAAAAAAGCAATAAAAAAATAATGGAAACGCGCTCTTCCCATTATTTCTACATTTTTTTAATTTATGCATCTTGATAGATCGGAAATACCTTTCTTCCTGTTCCGTCCATCCGGCGACCTGCCCTATTATCCGAAAAGCAGTTTGACATTGACAGCAATGGAAATGGCCAGGACACAGTTGGTCAGAAACAGCTTGCGGTTCAGTCTGGCCGTCTGCTGATCCGTATGATCGCCGCTGCTCTGCTGCGGTTCCTCTGTTTCTATGCGTTCTGTTTTTTTGGCCTCCACTTTCATCATCTCCTGTCAGAGAATGAACTCAATAATCGATTCTGCGCCTGATTGCTTTGATAATTTAATTATGTACTCAAGATGTTGAGGCAAAATAACCTGTTGATTAAATTTTTGTTAATATGAAAAAGAGAATCCGATCTGTTATCCTTTTCGGATTGTCTCAAACGTAAAATCAACAATTGCCCGCTGAGACATCAGCATCGATTTTGCCTGTCCGATCATTCCGCTTTGCAGCGCCTTGCTGCCGGCGCTTTTTTCAAAGGCTTTCCCGATCCTTGAAAACCTTTCCTCATGATAGTTCCAATCGCGATAGGTCACCCACTGTTTCTCGTCATGAATCAGAACCGGGCTCGAACGTCTGATCATCCGCAAACGTCCGGCAAGGCACTCGCCGAGATGCATCGACGTATTGTTGCCGTAGCCGACGCCGAGAAGCAGCACAAAACCGTTGCGATCGTATATCTTTCCTAACGGAGACGCCGGGCCGAGACCGTCGTCCAGTGCGTGCTCCGATATGATTGCACTTGCTCCGGCACCCCAGGCGGCAAAAGAATAGATCGGATGGCTGCTCCGTTTTACCCCCGGAAAAGTCCTGAAACATTCCGCTACTCGGCCCATGCCCAGTGTCGGTGTCCGTTCGGGATCAAAGGGCGGCATTTCCGCGTATATGCTTTGCCACCAGGAAGCCGGAACGGCCGGATTATCCCAGTCGCTCGGATCCGAGACATCTGCGCTGTGCGCCGGCATGACAAGGGTGCCTTCCGCCGTCAGCACTTCCTGCAGTGCCTCAATCACTGTGACCGGGCCGCCGCACACCCATCCGATCCGGCTCATTGACGTATGAACAATCACTGTCATCGTCTTTTTTAAACCGAGTCTGTGAAAATCCTCGACAAGAGCGGACCGTGTAACGGCCCGTCTGGTCTTTCTGATCGCATCCTGTTCTGTCACTTCAATTCATCTGCCTCTTTTTATTGTTCCCGCCGGGTTATCTATTTAATCATCTTTTATTCATTCAAAGGTACGAAAAAGGCACTCCGGGCCGGAGTGCCTGAATCACAAAAAATTGAGCTGACTGCGGAACCCGGCCGCTTTCCTGTCTCTCTACTTGACAATCAGAACCGGAATCTTCGACCGCTGCACAACGCCGTGACTGACACTTCCCAGAAACTCCTTAATCCCGCTCAGGCCTCTGCTGCCGATGACAATCAGGTCATACCTATTATCGTCGGCAAATTCAAGAATGGTTCGCACCGGCTGTCCTTCTTTGACGAACGTATGGGTGATGTTGGGAAGATCGCGCAAAGTCTCTTCCGTCCGGCCGACAATCTCTTTTCCGAATTTCAACGTGGATTCCCGTACTTCGCGGTAGACATCGCCGACAATAAACTGATTTGTCGGCACGGTCACAACATTGAGCACGTCAAGAATCGTGTGATCGTCCAGCTGCGCAATCTCGGCTGCTTTTTGAAGCGCTTTCTTTGACAACTCCGAATCATCATAAGAAACCAGAATCTTTGAGAATAACAACGTGATCACCCGCCCTTTTGTCTTTCTGCTTCCTTTTTTATTTTAACATATCAGAAACAGATTCAAATACAGGAGCAGGGAATTGTAATCGGATTTATCAAAAATTTTTTTGCCGTGATATGAAAAATCATGAATATCCAGTTGAAAGTAGGTTACATATTTTTAATATCTGTGCTATATTAATGCTTGTGAATATAGAGCCAATATATATTAGTTGTTTACGCTTACATTACATTTTCTGGAAAAGCCGGTCTTTCGCGGCTAAGATTTTTCTGAAGCGATCAGATCACCTAAAATTTATGGTGAGAAATCGAGGTTTTGAAAAATGAAAAAAGGCTACATTTTTATAGCCTTCTCCACGCTTTTTTTCAGTACGATGGAAATTGCCATCAAACTGGCAGCTTCCGACTTTAACCCTCTGCAATTGAATCTGCTTCGTTTCTTAATTGGGTCTATTATTCTAGCACCGCTGGCGATACAGCACTTAAAAGGAAGCGGATTTTCGCTTAATAAGAGCAATATCCTGTATTTTCTGTTCTCCGGTTTCATGTGTGTGGTTGTCAGCATGACCTTCTTTCAGATGGCTATCGTCTATTCAAAGGCGTCGATCGTCGCTATCCTGTTCAGCTGCAATGCCGTGTTCCTGATTCCGTTCGCTCATTTCTTTCTAGAAGAAAAGCTGACGAAACTGTCGCTGCTGTCGCTGTTGATCAGCCTGGCAGGCATGATATTTATCGTCAATCCTGAAAATCTGACCAATGTGACCGGCATGACGCTGTCGCTTCTGGCCGCAGTTACTTTTGCGCTTTACGGCATTATCGGCAGAAGAGGCAGTCTGAAGTTCGGCTATGACGGCATTGTCCAGAGCAGTTTCAGTTTTTTGGCAGGCAGTGCCGAACTTTTTGTCTTGATCCTGATAACTAAAATCGGTCCGGTCGCCCACTGGCTGCAAAGCATCGGACTCGGTACTTTCAGCAATGTTCCCGTCCTGCAGGGAATTTCCTGGAGCACACTGCCCAGCCTGATTTATCTTGGCGTCTTCGTTACCGGCCTCGGATTCAGCTTCTACTTCCTGGCGATGGAAGAAACATCGGCGGCGACCGCATCGCTGGTCTTCTTCATTAAGCCGGCTCTCGCTCCGATTCTTGCCCTGTTTATTCTCGGCGAAGCCATGACGGTAAACGTTCTTTCCGGAATCGTGCTTATTCTGGCCGGCTCCTGCATCGCCTTTATTTCCGACAACCGCGAAAGCAGGCTGGCTGCCGCGCGGAAATCTTCCGTTCATACAAGCCGTGTCCAGGCAAGATGATATAATTTTGAACAGATTTTAAAACGCAGAAAAAAAGAACAGAGGAATGCCGTTTTTTTTGATGGCATTCCTCTTTTTTACACGTTTACACGGAGCCGCCGTTCTTTTTGCAGAAGACATCCGATCATCCGGACGCGCCGTTTCCTATGCCCCCGGTCAGAGATTAACCTGCGCAGCCTCTCTGTACTTCTTTGGAATATAAATACAGTACGGTTCGGCAGCCTTATAATCTCCTGTAACCGCATAGGCTCTCGACCTCGAACCTCCGCAGATAAAACGGAACTCGCACACGCCGCATTTTCCTTTTGTGGAATCCGGGTCGCGCAGTACCTTAAACACCGGATGATTCCGGTAAATATCCGGCAATGGCGTATCACGGATATTCCCGCAATTGATCGGCAGAAATCCCGAGGGCTGCACATCTCCCGTATGACTGATAAACACAAATCCGTTGCCGTCATTCGTTCCCCGCGGTGCTTTGGCCAGATCGTCATGAGGCCTTCCGATCAGTTTCAGGCCCAGTTTCCTGCGGCGCTGATTTTCCTGAAAAGCGACGCGGCGGTAAAACTGCGCTTCGGTTGTCGACACGATATACGGCATGTGTTCCTGCAGATTGAATGCCCAGCGCAGGACTTCTTCATGCTGCTCCGGAGTAACCGGTTCAAGGGCTTTCCCGCGCCCTGTCGGTACAAGAAAGAACAGCGTCCAGACAGAAACACCGCATGTTTTCATCAGCTCGGCCATCTCAGGCAATTGATCCACATTATATTTGGTGACCGTTGTGTTAATCTGAAATTTTATCCCCAGTTCGTTTAAATAAGAGATCCCCTTCATTGTCCGGTCGAAAATGCCCGGGACTCCGCGGAAGTCATCGTGCGATTTCGCGTCCGGGCCGTCCAGAGAAAAAGCCCAGCGCGCAATGCCGGCTTCTTTAGAGCGGAGCACGGCTTTTTTCGTCACGCGCGGCGTCGCGGAGGGCGTTATCGAAACACGCATCCCCTTCCCCGATGCATAGGACGCCAGTTCAAAGAGATCGTCCCGCATCAGCGGATCGCCGCCTGAGAAGACAAGCAGCGGGTTATGCATCGAGTAGATCTGATCGATCAGCTCTTTTCCTTCCTCCGTCGAGAGTTCTCCCGGATAGGGATGCAGCTGGGCGGCTGCCCGGCAGTGTTTGCAATGAAAAGGGCACATCCGGGTGACTTCCCAGATTGCGATAAAAGGGTCCTGATTATAGTCGCGTACCATCATCATTCGTTCACCGCTTTCTCTTTTTCTTCCAAATACGCTCCGACTCTTTCCGCTACATTCATGGCATTGTCCACACAATCCGGAAGGCCGACACCATGGAACATGGCTCCGCATGCATAGACCCCTGCCCTGTTTTCCAATGCCTGCTCAAATGCCTGCACACGTTGGATATGATTGACGGTATATTGCGGCATATTGTCTATTTGACGAGTAATCACCGAAAACAGCGGAGTGCCAAGTTTCCCGACCCTTCTTAAGTCGGCCAGGGCTTTTTCCTCAATTTCTGTGTCGCTCTCTTCAACAATGGCCGCATTGTCCGCTGTTCCGACGTACGTGCGGACGAGTGCGCAGTCTTTCGGGGCCGCATGGGACCATTTACGGTCCATCCAGCTGCATGCGGTAATATTGAGCCCCTCTTTTCTCGACACGACGTAGCCCGTTCCGTCCAACGATTGCACCGCATCTTTTTTGAAGCCCATCGCTACGGTTGCCGTGGTGGACCGTTTATCATTTGTCAGGCTCCACGCCTCCGGAAAATCAAGCAGCGGGCCCAGCTGTTTCGGCGAAGTCGCCACAATGACGGCATCGGCTTCCATGACTGTGCCGTCACTCAGAACAGCCTTGCCGGGCTCCGCATGGCTGACCGGTGTATTCATTATGACGTCGTCCGCAAACGACGCCAGCCTCTCCGGCAGAACATCGAGCCCGCAGGAAAGGCTCAGAAAACGTCCCTCAGCCTTTTTCGGCGCTCCCGCCTGCTTCGGCGGCTGAATGTGTTTCATACCCAGAATCAGGCTTCGATGTTTTTTTTCGATTGACGCAAATTGCGGCAGCGTCGCTTCCAGGCTCATATCCGACAGATTGCCGTTGTAGATCCCGGATAACAGGGGCTCAATCATATTGGTGACCAGCTCCGGCCCGAGCCTCCTGCCGAAAAACTCGGCCAATGAAATATCCCTGCCCCTGTAAACACGCGGAATCAGCAGATCGAGCCCCGCACGCAGCTTGCCCATCGGACTGATCAGGCCGGTCGTTACCATCGGAAGCATCTTTGTCGGAATACCCATAACCGATCCTGCCGGCATTCTTCTGAGACGATGATTGACATAAATATAATATGTACCTGTATTTGATCGGACAAGCTGATCGCCCAGCCCCAGCTCTTTAATCAGCGCCGTCAGTGTCGGCTTGCGCGCCATATAACCCTCCGGCCCGCATTCGATTAAAAAGCCGTCACGGCGCACGGTTTTTACCTTTCCACCGATTCGTCCGGAAGCCTCGAGCAGAACGACCCGAGCCTGCGGCCGCCGCTTTTTCACATAATAAACCGCAGCCAGTCCCGATATTCCCGCTCCGACCACAATGACCTTCTGACTGTCCAAAAAAATGCCCCCCCTGTGCTTCTATTCATTCTCGCTTATTATAACTGAAGCTTTTAAAAATTGAAGGACCCGACACAATTTTTCATAAATATAGCATTCATATAAATATTATCACTAGATAACTAATCATAAGCTGTAAACTGTTTCAATTTGTTGTCATTTGAATAGCGCTTTCACGAATAAGCGGTATCTGCCGGAATAAGGAATAAAAATTTATGAAGAGCTCTTTATTGTAAAGGAAGAGACAGAAACGAGGGGCTGCCGAAGCGCGTAAATTACCCATGATGATCCGGGATCAGCCATCCAAAAAAAAAGACCCTCTCGGGCCCGAAACAGGGGGTTAAACTCATTGAATAAGCTTATCCTATCGCCTGTTTCTTAAGATTCTCTTAACATCTCTCGCCGAGATGCAAAAAGATGGGGAATAGTTATTGCTTCATTCGTGCAAGATTTACTATATCACATATTTTACTGCTTTACCATATTAGCGAAGTAGAAAATTAAATTAAAAAATATGAGTCTCTCTTTAGCCGATTTTCCTGCTGTACCGTCAATTGATGATCGATTCTTTCCGAGACTGTCATCTCCCGAAAGACGAAGAGCGTGCCGCGATCGATAAACCGTGCATGTCAACCGATAAACTGCTACTAACGGCCGATAATGGGCTGAAATCCGATCCAATCAGGCCGCCGGCCGGTATCCCCTCATCCTGAAAAATTCGACAATCGCCCTGTTCAGGCGGAGTATCACCCCGTCAGGAGTTTTTCGCCCCGGAAAAAGATTGAATCGCCCTAAAGCAGTGAACAATCGCCCGGAAACGGGGCCGATTCGCCCTGTTCAGGCGGAGTATCGCCCCGTCAGAAGTTTATCGCCCCGGAAAAAGATTGAATCGCCCTAAAGCAGTGAACAATCGCCCTAAAATGGGGCCGATTCGCCCTATTCTGGCGGAGTATCGACCCATCAGGAGTTTATCGCCCCGGAAAAAGATTGAATCGCCCTAAAGCAGTGAACAATCGCCCGGAAATGGGGCCGATTCGCCCTATTCTGGCGGAGTATCACCCCGTCAGAAGTTTATCGCCCCGGAAAAAGATTGAATCGCCCTAAAGCAGTGAACAATCGCCCTAAAATGGGGCCGATTCGCCCTGTTCCGGTGGAGTATCGCCCCGTCAGAAGTTTATCGCCCCGGAGAAAGATTGAATCGCCCTAAAGCAGTGAACAATCGCCCGGAAACGGGGCCGATTCGCCCTGTTCAGGCGGAGTATCGCCCCATCAGGAGTTTTATCTGGACCGTTAGGACCGATAAATTGCTAAACGGCCTGCCGCGGTTGATTAAATCAATCGGGTACAGTTTGCTGTTCTGATTATTCGCGCTTATTGATTCCGGTCCGTTAACTGTTGATATTTTGCTTTTTACTGGTGATATGCCGACCCATTGGCAATTGACCGGGAACGCGGGTCCTGGCCGCAGATCGTCCGTGCTGCGGATCGCATTAAATAAACATTTGTTTGAGACTATCAAAGATCAATCGAGAAACGTTTCCATCCTTTTCCTGCACCCCCGCGCATCGTGTCTACGTTGTTTTCTTAATTTAAAAAGTTTTTTCTCCCTGTCCGTTAATACTGCGCGATCAAGTAACAGGAGGTATCTGCCCTTTGAACATGACGGGGCTGCAGGCAGCAGTTTTGCCCCGATCGTCATTCTGTTCATTCTGCCGATCAGCGCCGGCACTGCTTTCTGCTATTAAGGAAAGCCGGCACCGGCACTCATGAATTCTCTTGTTTCAGGGCAGCTTGCAGCGGGTGCCCTTTGAGGTTTTCTATTCTTATCTTATCTGTGCACCGTCCTCCTGCCGTTCAATGAATCTTTAGCTGGCCCGACTGCATGAAAAATGGATTCTCCGAGAGAAAGCCGGAACGCGGAAATTTCTCATTGTTGCGCGCGGACAAGATCTCTCCTGATCTGAAGCGCCGCGAACCAGTCAGGCTCCGCACATTTTAATCCTGGAACGGAATCGGTATCGCTGTAAAATCCGTGAAAATCGGAACCGCCCGTCTGCACCAGATGATACTTTGCCGCCAGTTCCTGCGCTCTCTGTTCTGCCTGCTTGCCATGCAGAGGATGGCAGACTTCAATCCCTTCCAATCCCTCACGGACCCAATCCGCCACGGCGGAAAAATTGTCAAACTGACCGGGGTGGGCAAGAACCGGAACGCCTCCTGCTTCGCGAATAGCGTGAATGGCGTCGCCCGCATCGAGATAGCGGACCGGGACGAAAGCCGCTCCCGCAGGACTCCGATCGTCCCCCCTATAAAAGAGCTTTTTATACAGGCTGCTGTAAATAGCGCTCGTGTACCCTTTTTGAATGAGGACGTGCATGATATGCTGTTTAAAAACGCCTGTTCCCGCTTCCGCCAGCTTGGAAACTTCTTTCCAGCTGATTTCGTAGCCAGCCCGGACCAGTTTTTCAACCATTTGATAAGAAGCGTTCTGGCGGGCCTCCCTGAGCGGACCGCAGAGCCTTTCCAGCGCCGGATGGCCGGGTTTCACATATAAGCCGAGAATATGGGCGCGCCGGTCCCGGCGGAAATCGTAGGCTGAAATTTCGATACCCGGAATGATATCTATCCCGGCACTTTTTCCTAGATTCACGGCCCGATCGAGACCGATCGTCGTATCATGGTCGGTGATCGCCAGATGATCGACGCCGTTCCGCCCGGCGATATGAACAACGTCCCCGATCGAAAAGGAGTTATCGGAAGTGTTGGTATGGCAGTGCAAATCGATGGTCATTTGTTCAGCTCCGTTCTAAAACTGATTCCGTGTCTCTGAAAACCCAAACTATCGTAAAAGGCATGGGCGCCGCTTCTTTTTATATCACTGGAAAGCATCAATTTGTAGCATCCGTTATCTTTTGCGCGCTGCATGGCATCATCCATCATTTTTCGTCCGATTCCGGCATGGCGGGCATCCGGGGCGACGGCCACATTTTCTACAATCGCGATTTTCAGGCCTCCGTGCCCGAAATTATCGAGGATAATCAGCGTATAGGTCCCGATCATCTTGTCTTCGGAACAGACGCAGTAGATTTTATAGTACGGATAGCGCCGAATTTCATGGAAAAGCGCCCGTGCCTCCTCTTCCGGCATCCTCTTCTTTTCGTCAAGTTCGCTTAAAAGGCGAAGATATATACGTATTTCTTCCGGTTTCAGTTCGCGTATCTCTGTCATAGTTCAATCAGGCCTCTTTCAAAAGTCCGAATTCAAGCTTATAATTCCGGTCGACAACGGATTCCATAAAATCAAGGTCGTGAAAGATTCCGATCATCGTCGTGCCGCTTCGTTTCAATTCATTAATACGCGCCCTGACCGTCTCTTTCGACGCCTGATCGAGAGAAGCCGTCGGTTCATCAAGCAGCAGCAGCCTTGATTGTCCGACCATCGCCCGGGCAAGATTGAGGCGCAGCTTTTCACCGCCGCTGAATGTTCTCGGAAATGTATTCCAGAGGGATTCGGGAATCACAAAATAATTCAGTATTTCTTCTGCTTTCTGTTTTGCGGAAAACTCGTTTTCCCCCAGGGCGAGCACCGATTCCATGACAAATTCCAGCGCCGTGACCCGGGGCATGATATCAAGAAACTGCGAAACATAACTGATTTCTTTTTTTCGGATGGCGATGATTTTTCTTTCTTCCGCATCGGCAAGATCAATCGTCCCAAATTGTTCGGAAGGATAATAGATATGCCCTCCCGTAGGCAGGTATGTTCTGTAGATGCACTTTAAAATAGTCGATTTGCCTGCTCCGCTTTTACCGGCTATACCCAGAAATTCTCCTTTTCGGACCGAGAAGCTGATGTTATCGCACCCTACAATTTTCTTTCGGCCGGACTGGTGCATCGCAAAGATTTTCTGCAATCGGTCTACCCGAAGCATCTCCTGCATTTCGATCACCTTCGTTCATGAATTAATTTCAAAAAGGAATCGACATCGCACAATTCATGAAAATGCTCTTCAAGTTGGCTGCGGTCCCAGTTCCACCATTGACTTTTCAGAAAATCCTTAATAATAGGATCGGAAAATCGCCTGCGAAGCGGTCTTGCAGGAACCCCGACGGCAATTGTATAGGGTTCAACGTCCTTTGTGACCACCGCTCCGGCACCGACGACCGCCCCTGTCCCGATCGTGACTCCGGGCATCACCGTCGCCGAGTGGCCGATCCAGACATCATGGCCGATCGTGACTCTGTTTTCCCGGCGCCAGTCAAAAATCGTGTCATCATCCGTGTCCGAAAACCGATATCGGATTCTCCGGTAGGTCAGATGATGCTGGGTTACCCGCCACATCGGATGATTGCCCGGATTGATACGAACATGAGAAGCGATGGAACAGAACTTGCCGATAGTTGAATAAATGATGGTCGCGTCTCCGTCCGTGTAACTGTAATCGCCGAACTCTGTTTCTTCTATTTTTGTATTCAGCCCGATATCGGTCCAGCTTCCCAGATAACTGTCGATGACCGTTGAACTCGGATCAATGGTCGGCTGTTCGCTCAGCAGCCTGTGCTCTGTCATAGTTATCACCTATTTCACTAAAGTATCTACATGGTCCGGAGCAAGATACGTCAATTGGCACACCTTTTTGCCATCGACGATTACTGTCTGCAGGACCGGCCGCTTCTGATTTTCAGCTACAATTAAGACATCCGCTTTTTTACCGATTTCTAGTGAACCGAGCTGACGGTTCAGTTTCATGGCACGGGCCGGATTCAGCGTCACCATATTGACCGCATCCGGGAAAGTCATGCCCAGATCATAATGAAGTTTAAAGACAGCATGAAGCAGAGAGGAAGGATAATAATCCGAACAGATCATATCGACCAGCCCTTCCCGAACCGCCTCCCCGGCCGACAGGTTGTTGCTGTGCGATTTGCCCAGCAATAGATTCGGAGCCCCCATAACGACAAACATTCCCATATCTTTCGCCGCTCTGGCCACTTCAATCGTAATCGGAAATTCACTGATCGATGCCTTCCAGTCATGGATGACCAGCAGTTTTTC
This sequence comes from Sporolactobacillus sp. KGMB 08714, assembly GCF_036598985.1. Classification (NCBI taxonomy): domain Bacteria; kingdom Bacillati; phylum Bacillota; class Bacilli; order Caryophanales; family Sporolactobacillaceae; genus Sporolactobacillus; species Sporolactobacillus sp. KGMB 08714. Next base: position 92,067 of record NZ_JAUUBW010000074.1, on the reverse strand, counting down.
CAGCGTGTCGTCGTCATGAGAAGCGACCGGGATGCCCTGCCGTACCGCAAGATGGGCAAGCTCTTTAATCGCTTCCGGATTCAGCTTGGGCTGGTGCATCGTTTCCCGGATGATCGCGTCGGCCTCTGCTTCCGAATAGTGGCGGTGGCCGACAAGCAGGCGGCGCTGGACTTCAAGATCGCGGTACTGACCCTGGCCGGGTGTATGATCGGTCAGTGAAAACTCATTAATTTTCCCTTGCCGGATCAGATCTTCAACCTTGGCCGCCGCATCCAGATTGGCAATCTCATAACGCAGATGCGTCTTATGGCGGATCAGGCGGCTTCCCTTAGCCAGCCGGTCGATATCTTCGATCAGCTTAAAGACGGTTTCATTCTGTCTCGGCCAGCGGACCGTATTGCTTTTCATCAGGGAAATGGAGTGAAAGATTGTCGTGATGCCTTCACTCGCCAGCTTCTTTTCCAGTTCAAAAAAAGAAAGTTCAATCGGGAACTTGCTTGTCGGTCTCGGTTCAATTTCGATTTCGATCGCATCGCTGTGTGAATCGAGGATCCCGGGCATCACCCAGCAGCCGCCGGCATCGATGTCGCCGGATTCGATGACAGCCGGCTCTGCTTTTTCAATAGCCGTGATCGTGTCATCTTCAATCGACAGCGTTCCCTGCCCAATGACCTGATCGGGAGTTACAATTTTACCATGATAAATTTTCATGCCGGCACCTCACAACAAAGATTGAACAAGCAATTGCGTGTAGGGATGATGCGGATCTTCAAGGATCTGGTCGGTCAGGCCGCTTTCCACAAACCGGCCCTGCTTCATGACAATCGTCCGGTCACAGAGCATACGGATCACACCGAGATCATGGGAAACGACAATCATGGCCGTATGGCTTTCACGCTGAATTTTGCGGATCAAGTCAAGAACGCGGGCCTGAACCGACAAATCGAGGCCGGTTGTCACTTCGTCAAGCAGGAGAATCGAAGGATTATTTGCCAGCGCCTTTGAAATCTGAACCCTCTGCTGCATGCCGCCGCTGAAATGAACGGGTTTTTCATCCATCCGGCTTAAGGGAATTTCCACATGCTCGAGCAGAGCGGCGGCGCGGTTCCGGATCTGATGAACGTTGAAAGTACCGGCAGCGATCAGCTTCTCTGCAATATTTCCGCCGCTTGAGAAATTCATCTTCAGGCCGAGCCACGGATTCTGATAGACCATTCCCATCAGGTAATTTTTTATATAGCGTTTTTGTTGCGCAGATTCAGCAAAAATATTGGCTTTCCCTTCCTTAAAGGTGGCGATCAGGCCGGTTCCGGACGTCACAGGGGCGTCGAAATACAGACTCCTGACCAATGTGCTTTTCCCGGATCCGCTCTCACCGACGATGCCGAGAATTTCGCCTTCATAAAGGTCAAGATCAACGTGAATGCATGCCCAGACACTTCCGCAGTAAGGGCAGCGATTATTGGAATCCGGCAGATCCTCCGGATTCTGGCAATGGATACACCCCTTGCCGAACCGTTTGTTCAAATCACGGATACTGAGAATCGGCCGATCCATCATGTCACTCAATCGAATGTCTCCTTTCCCGTCTCTTCCGGCAATTATCCGTATCAGAACATTGGTAAACCTTTTCGCCCGTCTGCTCATCGTAGATCTCATCAAGGAAGGTGTCCGTGCCCCCGCAGAGGCGGCATCTGCATCCTTCAAAATGTTCCGTTTCGAACGGGTAGTCTTCGAAAGCGAGCGGTATCACATCCGTATAAGGCGGAACGGCATATATTTTCTTTTCCCGTCCCGCCCCGAACAGATACAAACCTTCCGCCTGATTCAGTTTAGGAAGATCAAACCGGGGGATCGGGCTCGGGTTAATAATATAACGATGATTCACCATTGCCGGATAATCGGGGCCGATCGTGATTTTTCCCCATTTTACAATGTCTTCATACAGCCGCAGCCAGATACTGCTGTAATCCATCTCCGCGTGCAGCCGTTTCGTTTCTTGTTCGCGGGGCTCGACACGGCGCAGAGGCTCGGGTTCCGGTACCTGGAGTACAAGAATCTGATCCTGCCGAAGCGCAGCTTCCGGAATCCGGTGCCTTGTCTGGATAATCGATGCCTGCTCCGAATCGGTGGTCGTCGTGATCTGCGTACAGGCTTTGACCAGCTTTTTAATGCTGACGGCATTGACGCTGTCGTCGTGGCCCTGATCGATCACCTTCAGGCAGTCGCCGTCGCCGATCAGCGAGAGCGTCAGCTGCAATCCTCCGGTCCCCCATCCGCGGCCGATCGGCAATTCTCTGGACGCAAAGGGCACCTGATAGCCGGGGATTGCGACGGCCTTCAAAGCCGCCCGGCGGATCTCGCGTTTCGATCCCTCGTCCAAAAATGCGTAATTATACGTTTGCAGCAGCTGGAAATCCATGCTTTCACATCTCCGGTTCCTTAGAAATTTGCCTGTCATGCTTCTTTTTGTCCATAGAGAGTTTCCGGGACTGGCGGAGGACATCCAGCTTGGACTGGAAAGTGATGTAGTGAGGCAGCTTCAGATGGGAGACAAAACCGTTCGCTTCCACGCTGTCGATGTGCAGCAGCACAAATTCTTCATCCTGCGTCGGACTTTCTCCCTCCGTTTCCAAACTCTGTTCCAAAATGGCCATGGCAATCGCCTTTGTTTCATTCTGTCCAAAGGTCAGGCCGTACCCCAGCCGGAAAGTCACCGCTCCGTCATCGTTCAGAGTAAACGAATTGATCGTCTCTACTTCCGTCAGCATCACTTCACCGATGTATAGACTTTCCTGTTCATCGTAAGGATAAGGAATCGTCATCTCGGCATAGCCGACACGCAATTCACCGATGGTCGGATGCACCGCCCCGTAACCGCGCAGGCTGCTGTAGGCCAGTGCCGTCATCGCCCCCGTCTCGCCCCGTGCAAGCGCCTGAAGTCTTGCGGAACGCGGCGCCGGAAACGTCAATTTCTGACGGGTCATATCAAAAGGCTCCTCCTCGGAAAGAACGGATTTGCCGAGCAGTCCCTGCTCCCGCAGGAGATCGGTCACTTTCCGGAACTTAAGCGGGGCGGACTGATCCGGGTCAATCGAAAGGCGATCCAGAAGATCATGCAGGGCGTTTTGGTAATCTTCGTTCCTCAGATCAAAGTTCAGCAGACGGTGTCTGTAGTCATATGTCGGTCCGAGCATCTGCCCGCCCGGTATGTCTTTAAAAGAGGAAGAGATCCGGCGGATGATGCGCATCTCTTCAGGATCCACGGTCTCCGAATAATAATTTCTTGCCAGTGTGGATCGGTAGGCTCTCAGTAGAAAGGCCGCTTCGGCAGGATCGCCTTCAGCCTGTTTCAAGGCGATGGCTGCATATTCGGGAGCGTAAAGCCCTCCTTCGCCCATGACCCGATCAATCAGCAGCCTCATCTGGTGTTCAATGTCACTCACCTTCAGGGAATGGTCGGCATCCTTCAGGCGATACCACTGCGTCAGATGATCGGCCGCTTCAATCGCTTCCTGTCCGCCCGTGACAGCAACATAACCCATTACAATCCCTCGCTTTCAATAAAGGTTGTACGCGGCAAGGCGGCCATTTCCCCTGCTGCCGTCATCAGAATAAAATCGCAGCCTGTCGGATACTCTTTATTGACCTGTTTCCTTTTTTCCAGCCATTCTTTATCCATTCCGGCAATGAAAAGCCGGCGTTTTTCTTTGATCCCGGGGCCTTTAAGCGTCAGCGCAAGCGGCAATCCGGCCCGATCGGAAAGGCCGTCAACGCCCAGTATCAACGTCGCGCTCCGCTCGGGACTCTGAAGCGTACCGGTCCGGACCGTGTCCATGATTTCATCGATTGCCCGGGCATCGACCGCTGCATCAACCAGAAGATAATCTGCCTGATTAATCGCTACATGGCGGCTTCTCGTCCTCCATTCAATGAAATGGAACGCATCGATTTTACCGGCACTAATCAGATGAAAACCGACTTCATAATCAAGCAGTATACTCGCAATCATAAACATTCTCGGCGAGCAGGGAAGCTGCGTGCCGATTTTGCGCAGGAACGGCGAGACCGAATTAATTTTTCCGGGGCGTGCCATGCAATCAAGCAGCTGGCGGAAGACAATCTGTGTATCGCGGACTTCATCAAACTCGGGCAAATTAGCGTTGATCATGGAATTCCCCCATCGTGTCAAAATTCACTTTGGATACGGACGCTCGGGCATGTTCCAGCTTTCTCTGTTCGGTCATTCGTTTCTCCGCAGCCTCCAGTACCGGACTCCAGTCTTTGACTGCCGGAAGCCCGGCATTCAGGGCCGCGTCAATCACAGCGATCCGGTAGGCGCGTTCCGGCTGCTCCCCGATGACCACACCGATGCCGAATGTATTCCTGACGGATACGGCGCATTCGGTAACAAGCACCTCGCCCATATAAAACGGCTGCATCGATACCGAATCTCTCGTTTTCATCATGACCAGGGAGGTTTGCGGCGCTCTCTCAATCCGGATGTTCTCCAAGGCTTCCGCTTGACCGGACAGCTTTTTCAACAGCGCCATATCGCAGTTGACAAGAATTTTGCTTAAACGCCGTTTGTTCATCTCAGCTATTGGGTCCAACCTTCTTTCTGCTTATCTTGTCTGCACTTGAACTATATCTTGTTGATAAGTGCCGGAAGTTAACTGTTTGTAAAATTACGGTTAATTTTTTCTCCATGGGCATGGGAAAGCAGCTGATTCGGCACGGAAAAAAAGCCGGCCGCATTTTCCACAGCCGGACAGATTCAAGCGAAGGTTCAGGCTCTTATTTTGTCTTTTATTTTTACCGAACTGTATTCAAGAAGCATGGCAACAATCAATATTAAGTAGGCAATGACGCCCATTTCATGAAGATTATAATAATAGGAACTGTCCATGTACATGTCATAGCCGATACCGCCTGCACCGGCCGCAGCGCCCATCGCGACGGCCACGCCGAAATTGACTTCAAAACGAATAAATGTCCATGAGATCAATGAGGTCATGGTTGAGGGAATGACGGCCTGCCAAATAATTTGCCACCAGCTGGCACCGCTCCCTTCAAGCGCCTCGATGGTTCCCTGATTGATTTCTTCGAAAGATTCAGAGTAGGCCTTCGTCAAATAACTGATTGAATGAAAAGACATGCCGATGACCGCCGCAACGCTTCCCAGGCCTGCCGACACCGCAAAAATCAGCACCCATAGAACGGTCGGAACCGCGCGGACGATGGCAACACATTCTTTGATCACATTGGAAGTTTTCCTGCCCGACAGATTTTTGGCGGCAAACATGCCGAGAAACAGCGCGATGATCGCCCCGAGTATCGTTGTCAGGACACCCAGAGACAACGTGACCAACAATTCATTGATGGCCCCGAAAAACGTAACATGTGCAAAGGCAGGGGTGAGAAAGATCACTTTAAAATTGGCCAGTGTCGCTTTAACGCCCTGAAAAAATTTTACATTCTGATAATTGAAAGTCAGAAAACCGACAATCGTCAGCAGGATGAGCATCCATACAGTGAAGCGGATGGCGAGAGAGGATTTTGTCAGCAGTTTAATTTTAATTTTCTTAGAACGATAGGGATTCTGATTGCCGCCATTGAATACGGCCGGCTCTGCCGCTCTGCCTATTGCCACTTATAACATCGCCCTTCTTACATAATTAGAGATCCACTCCGTAACTAATATAGATAGAACAATGGAAAGAACCACGAGGCTGGCCGAATTATAATCCATCCCTTTATAATAGAGATCAAAAATGAATCCGATCCCGGATCCCGTCAGAATGCCGACCAGCGTGGCACTTCGGATATTCGTCTCGATCATGAAAAGGACCCAGCTGATCATCAGAGGGATGCTCATCGGCAGAATTGCCTGAAAAACAATCGACAGGTAATTGGCGCCCGTCGCCCGCAGAGCCTCCACTGTGTCGGCTCCGACCTCGTCGATCGTTTCGATAAACACGCGTGTCAGAAAACCGAACGAAGCAACAAACAGGGCAAAATATCCGGTCAGCGAGCTCTGCCCGAATGAGAACAGCAGAACAAGGGCCCAGATGCTGACATCAATATTCCGGAAAATATTCGCAATGAAGCGGGCAATCAGGGCCAGAAAACGATTGACTTCCGTGACCCTTGACCCGAACAGCGCAAAAACGAACGCAAAAACGGAGGCCACGGAGGCGGCGGCAATCGATATAAGAAGCGTTTCCCGGAGCTTTGCCCAAATATCCGGCATCTTCGTCAATGAATAGGCATTGGGATAGAAATTCGTGACACTCCATACTATGGCTTTCGGTATGGAAATCAAACTGTCGAGAAGATCGAATTGTGTCAGCAGCATGGCCAGATAGGCGATAATGAGCAGGATGGCAAGAATAACGAGCGACTGTATCTTTTTTCTAAATAATAAATCATGCTTCATCTTTTCTGCGCCACTTCTTTAAATTTTGAAATGGAGATATCCAGTTCCTCGCTGTCCGCACCGTAAATGGCCCGGATCTTTTCATCCGTTATTTCTTCGGGCAATCCGTCATAAACAACTTTTCCCTGACTGATGCCGATAATCCGGTCTGCGTAATTCAGGGCGATATCGAGCTGATGCAGATTGACGAGAACCGTTATGCCGAGCGACGTCGAGATATTTCTTAAGTGGTCCATAATTGTTTTCGATGAGCTCGGATCGAGAGAAGCGATCGGTTCATCGGCCAGCAGCACTCTTGGCTCCTGGACAAGGGCCCGGGCAATGCCGACACGCTGTTTCTGGCCGCCGCTCAATTGATCGCAGCGTTTGTAAACCTGCTCTTCCAGCCCCAGGGACTTGAGGATCTCCAGGGCATGCCGCTTCTCGTCTTCATGATATATGCCCAGTGCACCGGTAAAGGACGATTTATAGCCAAGCCGCCCGTGCAGAACGTTTTCAAAGACACTCAGACGGTCCACCAGATTATAATTCTGAAAAATCATTCCTATTTTTGTCCGCAGCGTTCTCAGTTTTCCTTTTTTTAATTGCTGTACATTGGTTTTGTCAAAAATGATTTCCCCGCTTGTCGCTTCAACCAGCCGATTGATGCAACGAAGGAGAGTTGATTTCCCTGCCCCCGAAGGACCGATGATGGAAACTAACTCCCCTTCATTTACGGAGAAGCTGACATGCGATAACGCCAGAGTGTCTTTATCGTATCGTTTCGATACATCTCTGAATTCTAATAACGTTGCCATGTTTCACTCCTCGTTTCATTCATAAAGTTCCGGAGGCATCCCCCGTCATTCAGACAGTTTGCGGATCGGATCGAACCAGGCGTCATTGATTTTTACAAACCGATCATTTTTCCCTGTCTTGAAGAACATGGCGCTTGAATTTGCCGGGGCAAATATCGACTTGTCATTCGCCACTTTATCCGAAGTCAGTGTGCTGATCAGTTTCTGCTGATCCTGTTTGCTCAGTGTCGATGTATTCATAACGATCGGTGCATTAAGTACAGGCGTAACCGTGAGAGCTGTAAATTCTTTGCCGGCCAGATTGTTGAAAGGTTCGGGAGCACCGCTCTTAACCTTGTAAGTTGTTCCGGGTTTGTCAAATGTACCGCTGGCAACATCGACATAACGTTCCAGTTCGGTGTCGCAGAAAGCAGCCACGTCCACTTTGCCGGTCAGAAGATTAACCGCCGATCCTTGATGGGTCTGACCGAAGAGCACCTGGGAGAAGAACTTCCCGCCTTGGGTCAGATCGTTCTGGCTCAGATTTTTATACTTGCTCTGCGATTTGAAATCGTGAATAATCTGAGCGGTCGGAATAATAAAGCCTGAAGTGGACGCAGTCGACACAAATGACATTTTCTTGCCGGCAATATTATCCAGCGAATACTTGCCGTTTGTCTGATACTTGCTGGCATCTGCCGCTCTGACGGAGATCCAGCTGTAATACACGGCATCCTTCAGTGTGCCGGATCCCCCGGTATTGACGACAAGGGGCAGCACCTTGCTGTTCTTCTTGTGTGCCTCAATATATCCCTGGGCAGCGAGGAATCCTATATCCGCGTTTCCGCTTGCGACAGCTTCAATGGCAATGTTGTAATCGGTCGTCAATTTGTCAATGACTTTTTTGCCGGTCGCCTGGGCAATGACTTTATCAAGTGCCTGACGCGAAGTTTTCATATCGGCACCGGATTCATTCGGATACCAGACAACGGTCAGTGTTTTTTTGCCGTTGTTTGCCGAACCACTTCCCGAAGCGTTTGACGAGCAGGCGGTCGTTACGAGAACCAATGTTAGAATGAGAACCCCAATCAAAAATTTTTTCACTTTTCTTTTCCCTCCGGAATGGTTATCTGACTGAATGGAACATGGGTCAGGCGATGAAATCACGCCGCCGGATCCATGCACCTTAAAAAGTGATGAGCCCTTTTTCCATATCTCCGCGAATTCGCGAGTTGCTGTATTCAATTGGATGATTTTTAAGGTGATTGACAAAGCTTTCAATCCTGATGATCGGAACATTTTCGGGAATATCCAGCAGTTCGGCATCCCTTGTATCAGGCAGCATCGCCTGAAATATCGATTTCGAACGTCTGGGCATGAGATGATAGAAGTCTGACAGTACTTGATAAAGTGAATGAAAATTGATCAGATGCTGCTCAAGCCGGGGTACTTTTTCGGCCGGCAAAAGCGTCGTTGTCACAGAGATTGGACATTGATTGACAAAACGCAGAATTTCGAGCTCATAAACCGACGGATCGTTTTCAAGCTGCAGATAATGCTTTTCTGTTTCGGAGGACCGGCGCATCATACAGTTCAATAATTTGCAGCTATGCACAATACCCTGATCATCCATGTTATCGGAGAATCGCGTCTGCGATGAAAGGCTGTAGGAAACGGGTCTAGGCTTCTTATTGACAAACGATCCTTTTCCCTGTCTGGAAGTCAGCCAGCCCAAATTCGCGGCACGTGCAATCGCCTGCCTCACAACTGATCGTTTGGCTGCGAACCGGCTGCACAATTCATTTTCGGAAGGAATCTTATCTCCTTCCTGATAAACGCCGGTGTTAATGCAGTTAATCAAATATTCGGCAATTTTCAAATGTTGAAGTTCCGTCTGCACCACCTCTCGACTCCACCTCCCTGCTTTCACTGGGCTCAATTCTCTACGCTTTTCAGTCTAGCTTGTTAATAAGTAGGAACCATTAAGAAATTTTTAATTAATTATAAAAGGTGGAAAGTTATAATATAGAAAGCCTGAGTATTCCAGACTATCAACCCTTCATCCCGGACATTCCAGACAATTTAGAGACCGTTGAATTATCTGATATTTATCTGAAGTTCGGATCACTGAAATTTCTCCCGCAAATACGGAGCAAAAGGCTGCAACATCAAGGAGGTCCCTGACAAAAGCCAGACTGGAGGCATGAAATTTAATTTTAACGATTCGATTATGTTCTGAACCCGTACGTTCGCCGGCTTCCTCTTTTCATACCGAAGCGGTATTGGAAATATCTGGTGAAACGGGTATAAGCAAAGGTCTCCATGCTTGGAAATTAAGGCCGGCTTCCAAGTTTCTCGGAAAATGGATAACTGGTTTCTGCTTTATGAAAGGGATAAATGGGGATTAAGTTAAATCCTTTGTATGAACATTACGAACCGCACCGGTCAGCACATTCGAAAGGGGACGGAAAATTTGCAAAAAGCGGTTCTGAAAAATGTGAGTTCAACGGGGAGATGTAATAAGACCTGAATTAGGGAATGTCTTGCTGTGAAAGGGGGTTCAAGACAAAGAAATAAGCCGTTCTCCAGAGCTGCACCTGCCTGACGCGTCTGCTCCTTGCTTATAACCCGGCGTCTCTCATCAATCCGGGGATCTTTCGAGTTAACTGTTCTCTCCATTTAAAGATAAGACAGAATTGCCTTCAATCAATTGGTTGCTGATTGATATTTTTTTCTGTAAGTTTTCTTCAGAATTTTTGCCGAGTTTATTTAGGACTATTTTAGAAACATTTTCCCCAATAATATTCTCTTTTTGTTTGATACAAGTGATCTTTGTCTTTATAAATTCCTGATTTACGATTTCTCCAAACGAGACGAGAGAAATATCTTCCGGTATCCTTTTATGATTTTTTATTGCCGCTCTCATAATACCTTCACTCATCAGGTTATTGCAGCTTACAATGGCTGTTGGCTTAATCCCATTGTTGCTTAAAAAGAGTTCATTCATTGTTTGAAAAGCCTGCCTTTCATAATACCCGCCGGATAGTATCAGATCATCGCAAAGAGGGATATCATACTGCTTTAATGCAGACTGATACCCCATATACCTTTCCATACCTGTACTGCTGTCTAACGTGCCATTCATAATCGCAATCTTTTTATGCCCTTTTTTTATTAAATACTCTGTCAGTGAATAAGATTCATTAAAGTTTTGTTCTCCGACGTAATTCAGGTTTAAGAAGGGAACATCTCTGTCTATTAAAACCGTAAAAATGTTCTCTTTGATTAAAGGCATTAAATTTTCAGGATCTTGAGTACACGGCGAAATGATGACAGCATCCACATTCTTCTCAATCAACATTTCCAGGATCTTTTTCTCTTTTTCAGCAGATTCGTCGGTACTGCAGAAGATCAGATTATAACCATCGTCAAACAGACAATTGTCAATCTCTCTGGCAATCGAAATATAATACGGATTTCTAATATCTGTGACAACAATAGCAATCAAATTAGACCTTTTAATCCTGAGACTCCTTGCAATGGAGTTCGGTTTATATTGCAAGTCCTCAATCGCCTGCTTCACTCTTTCCATAATTTCTTTACTGACAGGATAATTTCCGTTTAATACTCTGGAAACAGTAGCTGTTGACACATTGGCTTTTATAGCAACGTCCTTCATTGTTTTTCTTCTCATTACTTAGATTTCAATCCCCGCCATTGTTTTTTTGCACTTATTATACCAAAAAACATGGCTTCATTGGTCAACAGTGTACCGATTTATTCAGCAAATTAAATAATTGACCTTCTCAAAACCTGTTTTCACATCTTTTAGTATCTCATAATCCTGCCCTAAGCTTTTATTCTCCAATATTACGATCCAGATTAAAAATTTTCAATTTGTCAATCTTCATAAGCAAATTGTCAAAGCTAGACGGGTCTCCGTGTAACATCTGAGCTTCCAACTCATTGAACTTTTCAGCCAGCATTTCCGCAACCAAGTATAAAGTGAGTTTCTCCTTAACAATCTTTTCAGGATCGTTTCCATGGGACGGCTGTGATTGAATGATTAATTCAGCAAATCGGCGCGGATCGATTTCCATTTGTTGTGGCATCTCTTCTCTTCTCCTCTATTCAATGTGGAATAAGCACTGTTTAAAATGTTAAAAAATCACTCCTGAACACAATATAATATTAGCGAAGGGAGTCATCTCCCCTGTTCGGATAAATGCTTTACAAGTACTCAAATCTTTCTTTAACTGTGTATGCGGCTCGTAACTGATGGTCACCTGATTCCCTAATATCTGTTTTATTTGTTTCAGAATCGGAACGTTTTTCTCTTTAATTTCTTCTGCGAGAATGACATGGTCTACATAATCTTCTGTTAAGACATTTTTAAGGACGTCAATAAATGCCGGCAATTGTTTTGATACGGCAAGATCAATTTTCTTTGTATCTTTCGGAACAGGCATGCCCGCATCGCCTATGCTCAGCCGGTCCATATGCCCCAGGCCGGCAATAACAGCGGCCATTTCCGAATTTAAAACGTTTCCCCTTTTCATCACATATCAATCCCTTTTTATGACTTCTGATGTTTCATACTTAGTGGGATCTAATAGCGTCAACGATCAGCTGCTCCTTTACGGGCACAGCCACAGAAAGATCGGGAGCCACTTAATTTAGTCGCTCTTCAAAAGTTTGCGTGAATGCAAGAGCCACTTTATCCGGAGTGAAGCCGTAAGCTTTTGTTACTTCCGAACCTTTACCTGAAGCCCCGAAACGATCAATTGTGACAAATGCACCGCCTGGGCCAACATACCGATCCCATCCAAAAGAAGAGGCCATTTCAATTCCGACCCGTCTGGTTAATCCAGGTGGAAGCACACGATTACGATAGTCCTTGCTTTGTGCATCAAATCGTTCAAAACAAGGCAGACTGACGACGCGGACATTCACATTCGCCTCACAAAGCAATTTTTGCGTCTCAAGCGCCAGTTCTACTTCTGAGCCGGTTGCGATCAGAATGCCATCCTCTTTCTTACTTTTATCGGCGGCAGAAACGATATAGCCGCCCCGTGCTACTCCCTCCCGGGCCCCGTCTGCTTCGCCTTTATAAGTCGTTGTATTCTGACGCGTTAATACCAGCACTGTCGGTCCGCTGCCAGTGATCGCTTGTTTCCAGACTTCCCTCGTTTCTATCGCACAGCTGGCCGATAGACATTAAGATTCGGAATGGACCGCAGGCCGGCAAGCTGTTCGATCGGCTCATGAGTCGGTCCGTCTTCGCCAACCGCAATGCTGTCATGGGTAAAGACAAAAACAGACGGAATTTTCATCAAGGCAGCTAGTCGAATGGCCGGTTTCGCATAATCGGAAAACGTGAAAAAGGTTGATCCATACGCTTTCACACCGCCGTGTAATACGAGGCCATTGACTATTGCAGCCATTGCGAATTCACGGACGCCGAACCAAATATTGCTCTGCTCATAATGTTCTGGCTGGAAGTCGCCGCTTCCCTTTAGATAGGTCTTGACCGAGGAAAATAAATCTGCGGATCCGCCGAACATATTCGGAATGGCTTTGTGCAATCCCTGCATGACTTCACCGGAAAGGTTTCTCGTTGCTGCGGTCGTTCCAATCTGATATTCCGGCAGAAAGCTCTCATAATTGGATGTGATTTTTCCCTCAATAGCATTTTTTAATTCTTGACTCTCTTCCGGATATCTTTCTGAATAATCTTCCAGCAGTGTGTGCCATTGTTTTTCTTCCTTTTCTCCGTGCACTGCATACAACGCACACTTTCGGTGGACTTCTTCCGGCACAAAGAATGGTTCATGTTTCCAGTTGTATCCTTTTTTTGCCAGAGCCGCTTCCTTTTCTCCTAAGGGGGATCCGTGCACAGCGTGAGTTCCGGCGACATCAGGAGCACCATAACCGATAACGGTGTGTACTTCGATCAACGTCGGATGATGGATGTCTTCCTTAGCAATCTCCAAGGTGCGTTCAATGGAATCCATATTGTTCCCGTCCTCGACGGTTAAAGTCTGCCATCCGAAGGAACGGAACCGATCCTGAACCTTTTCAGTAAAAGTCATTTCCGTTCCGCCGTCTAAAGAAATGTTGTTGGAATCATAGAGTACGATCAATTTTCCAAGCTTCAGATGTCCTGCGAGTGACGCGGCCTCAGAGGAAATTCCCTCCATCAAATCGCCGTCGCCGCACAATACATAAGTATAGTGATCAATGACCGGGAAAGCCGGCCGGTTATATTTTGCACCCAGATGTGCCTCTGCCATAGCCATGCCTGCAGCCATCGCAAAACCTTGTCCCAACGGTCCGGTTGTTGCTTCAACACCGGCAGTATGGCCAAATTCCGGATGGCCCGGAGTTTTGCTCCCCATTTGTCTGAATTGTTTCAGATCCTCAATGGTCAGGCCGTAACCGAAAAGATGGAGCAAGCTGTACAGCAGAGCAGAACCATGCCCGGCAGACAAGACAAAACGGTCACGATTGAACCATTTGGAATCATTCGGATTATGATTCATGATACGGGACCAAAGAGTATACGCCATCGGAGCTGCGCCCAGCGGCAGCCCCGGATGCCCGGAATTCGCTTTGTTGATCATATCGATTGATAAAGTTCGGATTGTATCGACAGCTAATTGATCAACTGATTTCTCCATAATTATCTTCCTCCGTTAATGCGCGCATCCTTCCTTCAAATGGATGTCCGAAATTTATTACATACAATATTAAAAACGGTTACATTAAACTGGTAAATAATCGGTTAGCCAATAAAATCATCATTAACTCAAGATAAGATACTGAATCCTAAAGATTTAATGTCTTTTTCAAATCCCTTAACCGTATCCATAGAGACATCAAACTGGCTTTTACCCAGATTTTTTAATTTTTTAATAATAGCCGGCGGAACCGTAATAATATCACAGCCAAGTTCCTGGGCCTGAAAAATATTCAGTACTTCACGTGTGCTTGCCCAGAGCAGATAGGCTTCATCTTTTGAACGACAAATTTCAGCACTCTTCTGTACAAATTGGGAAGGGTCTGTGCCCGTATCGGCTACCCGGCCGGCAAAAACGGAGACTAGATTTTTAGTCCCCGCCGCAAAGGCCGACACGCAATCTTTAACCTGATCTAAAGTCGCAATAGCGGTGACATTAATAAAAATCCCCTGATCCGACAGCCTTTTAATGAGCGGCGCCGTACTCTTCCCTTCCACCGTAATAATTGGGATCTTAACAAAAACATTGTTTCCAAGTTTATGAATAATTTGAGCTTCTTTTTCCATTGTCTCGAAATCATTGCTAAAGACTTCAAAGGAAAGCGATTTATCGGGGAATGTTTTAACAACTTCCCGGGCAAATGTCATGTAATTGGTTACACCCGCTTTTTTCATCAGAGTCGGATTCGTTGTAAAACCGGTCACATAATTCAGCTTTGCCATTTCCTTCATATCCTCGATGTCTGCCCCATCTGAATAGACATCAATTTTCAAATCAGTTAGATCCATTTTTCATCTCTCCAATTTTAGTAATCGTTTTCTTACAAAGTGAGCATATCACATACCCGTATTTTGTCAACCTCCGTTTGAGCATGACTTTATTAACATATTTTTTATTAATTTTACATAATTTAATGTTTTCCCCTATTTTCGATCTGTTTCATGAATAAATCGAGTTGGCATGTCATAAAAATTATCGTTGACATTTATTATTTTGAGGAATATGATGCTTCTGTAAGCGGTTTAGTAATCGATTACCATCAAAATTCTAATTCGGAGGCTTTAAAATGTTAACATCAGAACTATTGCATCCAACTATTTTACGTGCCCTTGCAAACTGCGGACATGGCGATAAAATTTTAATAACTGACGGGAATTATCCGCTGGATTCCGACACTAACGAGAAGACCGAGAAGATTTATTTAGGGCTTAAACCGGGTTTGCCAAAAGTTACGGATGTTCTGGCTACTCTAAAGAGCCAGATAAATTTCGAAAAAGCCGAGGTCATGACGCCGGGACCAGGCGAACAGCCCAAAATTTATGAGGAATTCAAAGAAATTCTCGGGGTAGATGATCTTTCTAAACTAGGACGTCAGGAATTTTATGACGCTTGCAAGAAAGCAGATAATCTGAAACTAGGTATTAACACCGGCGAAGTTCGGACATTTGCTAATATTCTGCTGACCGTTGGTGTTCGCTGACGATTTTATTAAGTTAAAGATTTCTGTTTTAATTTTTGCCAGAAAAAGTAATCGATTACTATAAACCGCTATTAAATATACGTTCTGAAAAAGATTTAGGAGGAAAAATCATGGAAAATGACTACAGCCAATTAATTAAAAAGGTCATGAACAGTGAAATTGACGCTTTACAAAACGTTGAAAAGAACATTGATCCCTCTTTCAACACCATTGTTGATGCGGTCCTCCATTGTGAAGGAAAAATTGTGTTTATGGGCGTCGGAAAGTCCGGACACATCGGCAAGAAATTGGCAGCAACTTTTGCAAGCACCGGTACGCCGTCTTTCTTTGTCCATGGAACGGAAGCGATACACGGTGATTTAGGAATGGTTGAAAAAAAGGATCTGGTTATTGCCATTTCCAACAGCGGAGAAACTCAGGAAGTTCTCGCACCCATTCCTTCATTGAGAAGAATCGGCTCCAAGATTATTGCTTTGACTGGAAATAAGAATTCTACTCTGGCAAAAGCGAGCGATCTCGTCTTAATGGTCAAGGTTAATCATGAAGCCGACGATTTTAATCTGGCTCCTTCTAATAGCTCAACGGCCGCACTTGTTGTTGGAGATGCGATTGGTCTGACAGTATCTCACCTTAAAGGGTTTCAGGAAAAAAACTTTGCGAATTTCCATCCCGGCGGTGCGCTCGGCCGAAGATTATTAAATAGTGACTTTAGAATCCATGAAAAAAAGGTGAATGAACAGTGAAAAAAATTCTCGTTATCGGCAGTTTCATGACGGACCTAGTTGTTCAGGCGGATCGATTTGTTGAAGAAGGCGAAACCTTGATTGGTAATTCTTTCGGCCAGTTTACAGGGGGGAAAGGAGCCAATCAGGCAGTGGCAGCCGCTCGCCTGGGGGGCCATGTTGCAATGCTTGGCGAACTGGGCAAAGACAGTTTTGGAAAAGACCAAATTGCCTCAATGGAAGAAAACGGAATCGATCACTCTCATGTCCTTTTCACTGATGAAGCCAGCTCGGGCATTGGCAATCCCCAACTGGACAGTCAGGGACGCAACAGGATTGTTGTCGTGCCCGGAGCTAATTTTAAATTTACTCCGGAACAATTGGAAAGCCTTGAAGATGAAATTATAAAGTCGGATATTATTGTTCTTCAATTGGAAATCCCTGTCGAAACCGTTTATAAAGCAATAAAATTAAGCAATAAAAACGGCAAAATTGTTATTCTGAATCCTGCTCCGGCTCAGCACCTTGATCCACACTATGCGCCAATGGTTGATTATTTAACGCCCAATGAACACGAGGTTCAAGTGCTGACAGGCATTGCCGCCGATACTGAAGGCCACATTCGAAACGCAGCCGACGCTTTATTGGCACAGGGATATAAAAATGTATTAATTACTTTGGGCGAAAACGGCAGCTATTTTAAAAATGCCGATACCGAAATAAGTATCCCGGCATTTAAAGTGCAGCCTGTCGATACAACGGCGGCCGGCGACGCATTTGTCGGTGCGTTTGCCTATAGCCTGTCAAACGACTGGGATACTAAAAAAGCATTAAAATACGCTACTGCAACATCTGCTATGGCCATAACAAAAATGGGGGCTCAGCCTTCGCTTCCAAAGAAAAAGGAAGTTGATGCATTTCTTGCAAAGCAGCAAACGACGATTCAATAATTTTCAGGCTGCTGGAAATCATATGAAATATAAATAAAGGTGGTTCAATCAATGAAGAAAAAGACAGGCTGGATAGAGCAACCCGACGGATATTTGAATATAACGCCGATTTTACAGTTTGTTTTAGTAACGATTCTGTTTGCGATGTGGGCCATCGCCGCCAGCTTAAATGACATTTTAATTACACAATTCAAGAGTGTTTTTCAACTGAGTGATTTTGCAACCGCTTTCGTTCAAAGCGCTTTTTACGGTGGATACTTTGTGATTGCTATCCCGGCGTCATTATTTATTAAGAAAAGCAGTTACAAGCTGGGAATTATCGCCGGGCTTATTTTCTTCAGCATAGGCTGTTTTCTGTTTTTTCCCGCCTCCCGTCTGGCAACGTATGAGGTATTCCTGTTTGCCATCTTCGTTGAGGCTATTGGCCTAAGCTTCCTTGAAACCTCTGCCGACACCTATAGTTCTCTTCTCGGGCCGCGACGGTTAGCCACAGTAAGATTGAACATCAGTCAGACTTTCAATGCCGTTGGTGATATTATCGGCATCCTACTAGGCAAATATCTCGTCTTTACAGATGCCAATCTTAAGACAGAAATGGCGAAGATGAGCCATATAGCAGCTTTAAATTACGGTCATCAGGTTCTGCAGCGGACGCTGCGGCCTTATATCTTTGTATTGCTCGTTCTCCTTGCCTTAATCATTGTGTTTGCTTTTACAAAATTCCCTTCAGGAAAAACCCGCAAGAAAACAGGGGAAATTGTATCGGCCAAATTCAGCGAAACAATGAAGTATCTATCCCACAATAAACGCTATTTAAAAGGGGTTGCCGCTCAATTCTTTTACATGGGTGTCCAAACAGGTGTCTGGTCATTTACCATGCGGCTTGCACTCGACATGTTCCCGAAATTCAATGAAATGTATGTGGCGAATTTCATGCTATACAGTTATATCTGTTTCTTCATTGGCCGATTCCTGGCAAGCTACTTACTTTCAAAGTTCCGGGAAACCGTCATTTTAACGGTCTACGCCTTAATCGGAACAATCATGCTGCTGGGGACAACGTTTATACCGAATATCTTTGCTATTTATTTGGCCGTCGGAGTCAGTCTCCTGTTGGGTCCATGCTGGCCGACCATTTACGCGCGGACTCTCGAAACAGTTACAGATAAGCGCCACACCGAGACAGCCGGTGCTGTTATTGTAATGGCAATCGTCGGCGGAGCCGTTCTTCCGGCGATTCAGGGATTAATCTCTGATGCGACTAGTATGCAATTCTCTTTTATTGCAACGGCAATCGAATTTGCACTCGTTGCCTGGTATTTTATCAGTGAAATGAAATACGATACCAAAGCTGCCGAAAATGAGGAGTCGCAGATTACGGCCCTGAATGAAAACGCTTAATATGCAGCTTAACGAATCCACTGCCCAACACTGTTTTTATAATAAAGTGCAAAGAGGATCATTTCGAAAGGGAATCGCCATCAATTTCATTGAAAATAGCGGCGCAGCCGAAAAAAGAGTGTGAATGTAAAAGAATCGGAGAGAAAATACCAATTCTCTCCGATTCTTTATTAAGTGGAAGAACTCATCAACATCTGATAAAAGAAATTTCATATAAATACAGAGAAAAAGCCGCCGATAAAAAGTGATTGATGAGGCTAAAGTGGGCGCAGATTGGATAGGAAGCGGGCTCTACAAATATTAATATACGTTTTCTTGTTTTGTTTCGCATGTATAGGGTAAGACATGTACTGGTTTGAAAATTGTCCCGGTTTCAAAACAAGTGATCACAGCGCCTATTTTTTCAAAATTCATCACTAATCCTTATTTCCAAATAGCCCCGATTTTTCTATCTTTTTTCCCTACCGTAGCCCGAAAATCCTGCCAGTATTACATCTATGAGAGTTTCCAACTGTAATCTATATATTTCTCGCCTGGTTACATCTCTAAAACGGTTTATCTTTTGCTAAATTCATGCCATGGCGGCTATGATTGAGCCGAGAGACAAGCAAGGTTGAAAGCAGGCCGACAAGTGCCAGGATGGTTAATAAAAGATAATCAAAGTGACTGCCGTTTGCTACTGCGGCAGAAACCTGCTGTCCGCTTCTGCTTAATTCGCCGGCAGAAATAACTGCCGAGAGTACGCTTGTGCCCAGTGACCCGGCATATTGCTGAAGCATATTAAACAGCGAGTTCAAATCGGTCTTTTTTGAGGCCGGCACGAATTTACTGGAATCAGACATCGTATTCCCGAAACCAAAATTAAAGCCAAAACGCAGAAAAAGGTAGACCAACGTAATCATTAGCAGTGTCGAGCGATTCGTGAGCCAAAAAAACAGGAATGAGCCGATCAGCATTGAAAAATTACTGATTAATAAAGGCGTCAGGGCCCCATAGCGATCATAGATACGTCCGGCAAGAGGCGACACGATCGCACCAAGCAGCGAGCCCGGCAAGAGGATCAGACCGGCCATCATCGAGTTATAATGGAGCGTTTCCTGAGCAAAAATAGGAATAACAAATGAGATGCCGATGTTGATAAATTGCAATGTAAAAAAGTTTACGGCGCGCCAGCTGACTAAGGGAGATTTTAAAATTGTAAAATCCAATAGCTGCCGGCCGCCGCTTTTGATGTGTCTTACAAACAGAGCGAAAGCAATGCAAACGATAAGCAGCGTTCCCCAGAAATTCCGGCTAAGAAAACCGTGGCCGCCCCCTTCGTTAAAAGCCCATATTAGGCTGATAAAAAATAAGCTTAATTCACTCATACCTAAAAAATCGAATTTGGCTGAACTGCGGTCTGATTTTAAACGGATTGTTCGATCCCCTAGAAGGGTAATGACCAGAATGACGGGTAAAACAAACCAGAAGATCATGCGCCAGGACAAGTAATGATTGAGCAATCCTCCGTAGGTCGGGCCTAGAGCAGGCGCGAACGAAGTAATCATGCTGGCGATTCCGGTATAAACGCCCAGCTTCTTAACAGGAATGAGCGAGAAAATTAAATGGAACATTAACGGTGTTGCCAGGCCGGTGGCGACTGCCTGCGCTAAACGGCCGATCAGTAAAATCGGAAAATTATCGGCCAGAGCGCAGAGCAATGTACCCAAAACACACAGAATGGCGGCTATCCGAAATAACCGGCGCGCATCAAAATGCTTTAACAAATAGGCCGTCGTTCCCATAACAAGCGTGACTAATAAAAGATAGCCGGTAGTTACCCATTGAACGGTATTTAAGGATACATTTAATGTGCGGGTTAAGGTCGGAAAAGTCACGTTCATGGCCGTTTCCACTAATATGCCAATAAACGAAAGCGCCCCTGTTGCTAAAATAGCTAATTTTGTTTTCTTTGAAACAAGCTGCGATTCCAATGGTAACCGCCCTTTCATTTGCTGGATTAAAAAATGACTATATCGCAATTGATTTTCTAAGTTATCTATGGCAGAATAGTTTCCGTGGAAACAAAAACTATGCTCAGTATACAACTTTTTCCGCAGGGATGCCAGATATTAGAGGTGCAGAAATGACGACCGAAGAACAGATATTAGCGTTATATCACGGGCTCCTGGCATTGGATAATAATGATGATCAAGAAAAACAATGGCTGATCAAACAGGTACCGGAGGCGAGAGATCTATCGACGCTAAATCTGCATATTCTTTCATTTTTAAAAGCATATCCGCACAGCCATGCCATAAATATAGCGGCCAAACTCGGTATCTTACGAGGGACGCTATCCAAACAATTGACGAGGCTGGAGCACCGCGGATTGCTGACCATGCAAACGGACAGCAAAGATTCCAGAGCCCGGCAATATCAGCTCACGTCATTGGGGGAACGGATCGCTTCGGAACACGACCGGCTATTGGTGCTTAAAAATCAGCGTCTGAAGAAATGCCTGTCCGCATTTCCCACTGAAAAACTGAACATCATTCAGCAATTCTTGAATGCCGTCTGGACCGTAGAAAGACAGGCAAATGACGATCTGGAACCCATTGATAAATATTCATGTGCCTATGATAAATGAAAAAAGAAACTGCAGATCGAATATGACAGTACCAGTGATTGCATGACGCGATGGGCTTAAGTTGCCGGCGATCGGCTTCGGAACATCCGGATTAAGGGGGACAACAGGGGTTCATGCGATTGAAACGACGATCATCGGTTAATTTGATACAGCGTATAACTACGAAAAGAGGGAACCGTCGGAGAAGCCATCCGCCGCAGCACAGCGCGTCAACAATTATTCATCTCGTCGAAGCTCCCCGGCCGATATCATGAATATAGGCAGGCCGTCACGGCGATTCAAGAATCACTGTATCGGATGAACCTGGACTATTACGATTTATACTTAATTCATTCGCCGAATCCCGAACGTGACTTATACATCGAAGCCTGGCAGGCGTTGATTGACGCTCAGCGGTGAGGTTTAGTCAGATCGATCGGTGTATGCAGCTTTCTGCCTGAACACTTAGACAAAATAAATTCGGAGGCCGGAGCTTCCGGTCATTAACCAAATAGAGTTGCACCCGATATTCAGTCAGGAAAAACAGTGGGCGTACAATCAGAAATACAACATTTTGACCGAGGCCTGAAGTCCGCTCGGAATCAGAGAGAATCACATTCTGGAAATTGACTTGATAAAACAATTATCGCAAAAATATAACAAAACGCCGGCCCAAATCGTTTTACGCTGGGAATATCAGTTAGGGACACTGCCCATTCCGCTTTCCCGGCACACAGAACGGCAAATAGAAAATTTAACCCTTTCCAGCTGAGCGAGCGGGAAGTGCAGCAAATTATTGAACTGGATCGGACAGATGGAAGAGTAACCAATCAGTATCCGGCGACACACGAAGAATTATAAGTGTATGCCTGCGTCTTCAATAAAATCGAAAATGAACTTTGCATAAAGAAGGACGACCCATGCCGTACGCCAGATCTGCGCACGGCATTTAACGCTATTTTTTTCACCGTGCCGACGGATTCAGTCTTTCTGCCGCCCGCCGCCAGACGAAGTAATAGATTGCCAGCGGCCACCACGCCAGCGCAAAGATTGGGTAAACGGCCCAGATCGTGCCCGGCGACGTGATTGCGTTGATCACAATGAACAGGACTGCGGTGAGTGCCGCGCCAATGATGGAGAGCGGCAGCATCCGTTCGCGTTTTCCAAGAGCGATCGCGAGCGGCCACCAGAGGAGCGCATATGCCGGAAAAATTGCCCATGGGAAGCCCGGAAACAGAGTGATATTCAGCGCTGTGTAGTAGACGATGCCGGCCGCGCAACCGGTGATCGCGGTATTGAGCTTGCCCAGACGACGGCCAAGCAGGACACTTGCCGGCCATGCAAGTACCGGGAAATAAGTCAGCAAAGCCCACGGAATGAGCGGTGTTTCTGTGAAGTTTTTGAACGACAGATAAGCAAGGATGACGAGGGCACCAAAAATCGAATAAGCTTTAATCGTTCCCGGTTTTGCCAATAAGACGCTGAGCGGCCACCAAGCAGCAACGAATATCGCATCATAGAACCAGACGACGGCAGGAGATACCACAAGATTGGTGATCATGAAGAAGACTGCCAGCACGATGAAGCCGGCAATTGAAAACCACTTCCTGTTCTTTACACCAAAGAACAAGGCGAGCGGCCACCAGAGCACGGCAAACGACGGAAACAGAAACCACGGATAACTCCATGAGGTCAGATAATTCGTTACCACAAGCAGGGCAATTGTCGCCAAACTGCCGACAAGCGACAGCATTTTGATGGAGTGCCGGCCGACGGCCATCGTCAAAATCGGCCACCACAGGGCGGCATATGCCGGAAAAATGAACCATGGGAAGCTTGATCCGGTCGAGAAATTAATGAAAGCAAAGAACACGATCATGATGAGGCTGCCAGTGAGCGAAAAACCGATCAGGTACTTACGGCTGTCCTTTTTCTCATTCATAAGAGCCATCCTCCTCCTTGTTCTTTTGGCGCAAGCGATAAAACAGCATCGAGAGCGGCCACCAGACGACGGCGAATATCGGATAAACGCACCAAATAATATGCGGTGTGTAGTAGAAATTAATGAACAGCATCAGGCAGGCGATCAGTATAAAGCCGCAAACTGAGAATCCAAAGCCGATAGGCACATTGTTCCTGATGCGCAGCCAGTGGAAGAACAGCGGCAGCGGCCACCAGAGCACGGCAAAAGTCGGATAGACAAACCAGATGATGTGCGGTGTGTAGTAGAAATTAGCAAACAGCGCGAGTGCGATAATCAGAACGGAACCCCAGACTGAAAAGGCAAGTGCCAGGCCGTCCTTCTTCACCTTAATCAGCTTTGCACTGCTCTCCAGCTCTGCTTTTAAATCGTCGATGTCGCCGAAATCTTCGATCGTTTTGCTGACCGCGAGTTCGCGCGGCTGCCCCTGCCGAATGAGATCGGAAAGCTTTTCATTAAGATTCTGCGTAATTTCCTGCATGATCTCCCGTTTGCGGCTGCTTTCCGGAACTGATTCAAATAATTTGCGGATGTGTGCTTCGATCTCGTTCATGGCAAACCCTCCATAAAAATATTGATGATATCGCGTGCTTCATGCCAGTTGCGAATCTCCTCTTTCAGATAAGCGCGGCCGAGACTTGTGATTCGATAATAGCGGCGCCGGCTGCCGAAAGAGACATCGCCGAGATAGGATTCGATCAGTCCCTTTTTCACGAGCCTTTGGAAAACGGCATACAGCGTCGCTTCTTTAATCCGGAATTTATGATCGGTCCGATTCGCAATTTCGTTTGAGATTTCATAACCGTAGCGATCTTTTTCGTAGATGAGCCGCAGGATAATGCCCTCCAGATGTCCCCTGATGATATCGCTGCTGATCACTGGCGGTCCTCCCTTTCTTGCTTGCCATTAATTATGTTAGATAGAGTAATGCCAGACAGAGTAGTATCTGATAGAACTATATCTGACAGTGTAATCATACAACGGATAGTTCCATCTGTCAAAGTAATATTTTCTGAACTGTGGTCAGAAAAATTCTGTGCCGCCGCACGGAATTACAGCTGTGACGATCTATAGTCTGACCGAGGCGGCCAGGCATTAATGTGACTGCGCATATGATTCGGAAAAAGCGGCTGTTTACCAGTACTTCCGCTATGCCAAAACCTGTGCGGCCATCTACAGTTTACAGTAGCCAAAGAAAATGGGTTGAATACCTCTTTTGCTATTTCGCTGTTTTAACAGCTTCCATCCTCTCACACTGTTCACAATATTTGACGCTTGTTAAAAAAGAGCAAAACCGCAATAATTTTGATATAAGCCATTTAAATGATCGGTTTTACTCAATCAGCGATCTGATTGATAAAAATTGAATCAAAAATTTGAATATATATTTTCATTTTCATTCGCGGTCACGTATTTACTTTAAATAAAATACGAAATAGGCAGGACTGGGCTAAGTCCTGCTTGTCCTATGAAGGCTTTATCTTGACAAAATATATCTACCCTGCCGTGTTTGATCCGGGTACGGATGGCAGTGAGGGATATACGATCACTTTTCCGGATCTCCCCGGCTGCAGCTCGGAAGGAACGGACATTCAAAATGCCCTATATGGCTAAAGATGTTTTGAAAGGCTTTATGTACGCTCTTGAAGAAGATAGTTTCATTATTCCGGCACTTTCAAATCCGAACACTGTTAAGGTTCCCACTAGTGGGTTTGTTGCCCTGATCGAAGCATGAACAGACTTTGTTCACAATCGAACAGTTGAAAATATAAAAGATGCATCAAGGTAGTCAATAGACTGAATTCCTTGATGCATCCATATTTTTCAAGCAAGCTTCCAACTGAATCTGAACCAGTAACCTCTTCCTTATCATGGAGGAAAAAATCAAGTAAAATCTGAGCGTGTTTATAAAGGCTATGAATCCAAGATTGCTTCCCTGATGAACATCACAGAAAGTTGTGTAAAGTTAACCATGGTAATAAAATATGAGTCAACCAGGCATGAGATCGGCATCTCGGTAGTGCTTAAAAACAGATACTTTAGCCTCCGCGCGGTTTTGGTTTTAACAATCACCCTCGCTGTTTGTCTAGGAAGCAACTCCATAACACACCTGTACATTAATATTGGCTGCGTCATGAAGAATTTGATTACATTCCATGCATTAAAATATGTGTCCCAGCTGAACTGGGTTTCAAAGCATTATGGTTCTAAGCCATATCCACGGTTACTTTTTTTGCAGCGTTTCTTGAAATGTTCAGGAAGCTCATAAAAAGGCCTTTCCCTGATGACGATTCCATTCTGCAATAAGCGCTGGACTGGGTGTGTCCTCTAAAATTGCCTTTTTAAAAAGCGGTATCAAAACATGGGCATCTATGACGAAACGCTCACTGGCCTTTAACAATTCCGAGCGGCTAATCTTTTTAAAATCCAGCGTGTATCCGTTTTTCAAGGCTAAGGTTCTTAAAAATTCTCGTTCCGTTCGCCCGTTTCCTTCCCTGAAGGGATGTAGTACGTTAATTTCTGAAAAATAATAGGCCATGCGCTCACACATATTGTTTTTACGCAGGCCTGTTAGATACTGTTCCTTTTTTAATGCTTGAAAGATACGATCCGCTTCACTCCCGATATAAAGCGGGCTCGCAAATCTGAAATTCCCCTTGCTAATCTGCTCGGTTCGGAGCGCTCCGGCAAACGGGTAGATATCCTGAAAAATATGCCGGTGGATTGTTTTAAGATGGACAAGATTCCACTTCTGATCAGCGACCGGATTCTTTATCAATTCCATCAGACGGATACCGGATAATTTTCTTTCACTGGCGTCCAGTCTGTTTTGATCCCGAATATTCAACTTATTGATTAAGACATCCGTGCCCGGATAACAATAAACGGAACGCGCATCATACATTGGCTTACTCCGTTAATTGCCGGATGAGCTGCTCTCGGCTCATCTTTCCAGTGAATACATCCTTCATTGCTTTCTCGTCGTCCGCTGTAACCTTAAACCCTTCAAGTTCCAGGGAATGCTTTGCGTATTGAAATGCATCATTAACTTCCGATTCGGTCATTTCAATCACATCCTTATATTTATATTATACCATAATTCAGACCCGCATTCGGCCGACTGTTTTATACGCCGCCACCGGTCGCTAAGATAACACCGATGAAAAAAAGCAACGCTTGGAAAACCCAAAAGCGCTGCTGCAAAAGAAAAAAACGATTAAGCTTCCAACTGGACTTGAACCAGCGACCCCTTCCTTACCATGTATGCCCATGTGCTTTGTGTTGTTTTTTATGTTTTAAACAGTCTGAATTTGCCCTACTCGTAGAGCCTTTATTCTATTTCAACTCGCTTTAGTTTTACTGTCAGGATAAGTTCGGCACCAGTTTTGACACCAGTTTCAGAGTTGACGTATGGTTTAGGAAACCCACATAGCTTATTTCAATTTCAATTCGTATTTTACGTGTTACATTGTTTCTAAGGCCTATTAAAACAGGCAAATAAGACGTTTGCTTTCCATTTTGTATTTTATGTCTGGATAATTTCGTGACCATTCTTGTGACCACACCCTCTGATGTAATTCCATTTCTGAGTATAAACAGCGTTCCTTCATTCATTGTTTGAAGGAACGCTGTTGATCTATTATTTTCTTAATCAGTTTTGATAACGCCTCGAATAAGAATTTGCATTTGGTGCATTATTAGCTTGTCAATTCAATTTTTAAAATATTATCTGAATTTGGTATAATGGATGCAGAAACGTCTGATTTGATAATCATGCAGATTGAGACGACAATATGGCCAATGTAAAAAAATATATAATTTGTCACGGATGGAAAGGTATGACATCAAGAACTGACGGTATGCAGGATTATTGGCTACTGGAACGAATATCCATTATTAATGTGATCTTGTGTACATGTGAGATGCGACATATAGATCCAAGGGAGGCAATAATATGAATTTGAGAGAAGCAATGCGGCCATATATAAATGCACTTTCCGATGCAATAAAATTAAAAAATTGGCATTTGGCGTTGATGCCAGCCTTAACGTTACCAGATATCTGTTGCTCATTGGAGGCAGATGAGCAAAGTAAACGGAGTGATTATATTGAATAGTTTGATTCTTATTCGAGTAAAACAAATCTTAATCCTACTATTTATAGTACTGTTGGAATAAGAGATGTGGAGACCTTAAAAAAACTTAAAAAGCCCTTTATTTCCAAAGATTTTAATGTAGAACTGTTAAACGGAGTCCATATGCATAGAGTGTTTATGGTAGAAAAATTAAAGCATTTCTTCATTAGCATTTGAAGAAATGCTTTTTTTGCTTCTACCTTATCTTCGTTGATAGATTGGCAAACTAAAAGGATAAAGGCTAGATACGCCATATTCGCTGCTGAACTCTTTGGAGTTCCTGACTAGTAAAATTCAACGATCATTTCCGGAACTCATCGCTAAATTTTTTGTTTGCCTCTCCGCTTCCCATATGGGACACATCCTTTCGATAATATCAGTTTAACTAAAATGTGTCCGTAAAACTATCTTAACATCAGTACCGCCATTTAGCAGTGCTTTTTTGTTATGGGGAATTTTTGAGCTAAACTCCTTTAAAATTCAATCTGTCTAACTAATTTTCAACTGTCATTCGAGTTTATAACTATTATCTTAAGAGTGACTTACATTGTTATTCTCTTTACTTCTGAAAGAAATGACTCTGCTCTTAAAACACAATCATTACATTCCACTTTATCAATTTTTGAAATCTCATAATCTGCAATCCACCTTTTTTGTTTAACGTATTGAAAATCGCTAAGGAATTGTCTCATTAAAATATGATTTTCCGTAAGTTTTTTTAATTTTCCCTCTAATTGTTTGTGATTTTCTCTAACATTAAGTACATTGGGTTCCCAATCTTTAAGCATGTGCTTTTTTTCAAGTAACGCTTTTGAAGAATGCATCATTGAATAGTAACATCTATTCGTAGCTGGATTATATAGCCTTTGCTCAAATAATGATTTGGCAGCCTTCAAATCATCAGCCGCTGTTTCTAATTCAATCAAATAATTAACAACAGGTTTGATTAACGATTGCTCTAGCAACTGACCTTGAGTGTTAATATTTTTATGGAACTGCTCAGCACCATCGATTAAAGTATTTCTAATCATTTCTTTATCATCTATAATAATTTCTTCATTATCAAGAATTGCATGTATTACTTCAATTAATGTTTTTGGATTTAAGCCCTTCAAATTATAGAAACTGTCGAATATTGGTAAGTACTCAATTTTCTCTCCTGGTTTTTTAGTTTTCCAGCTTCCATTAATAAAGGATACTCTTTTTGAAAATTCGTGATTGAAATAATCCGTAAACGAATTATACAAATGCCTATTATCGCCATAAAGAAATCCGATTATCGTGAATATAAACGCACTTCTTAAAGAATTTAATAATGACTGATTAATTTCGTCAGTTTCAGTTTTCCATGATCCTAGATAAATAGAAATTCCATTAAAATCATACTTATTAATAATGTTAAGATATGTATTTCTCAAGAGATCTAAAGTGATGAATTCCCAAGTATCTACCCTAATGTATGGAATATATTGATCAATTAATTTAAATTTAATTTTGCCTTTATTGCTAATAATCTCAACTCCAAAAAGATTTAGGGGATCAGCATTACTATTATTTATTGCTGAAGGCTTAAGTCGTGGGGTATTCGTAATAAAAAGTTTAAACATTGCTTTAAAATCATCATCAGAAAGTTGTTCCCCATTTGCATATTTTGTAAGAAGTTTTATTTCCTCCTTGTCTTTTAGGCCCTGTAAATATAGTAAGTTTGCCCCTCTAGGCAAATCTATGCTTATCGGACGTTCATCATTTGACCCTTTTGTGCTCATACTCATTACCCTTGGGAAAATTGCAGTATTTATTTGTAGCTCTGACATTTCAGGTCACTCCACATCTATTGAAATCTGACTGCATACAAAAAAGATGCTACATCTGCATTTAAGTATCAAACTAGCCTACATGAACCCAAAGTATTTATCTGGAAGAAACTAAAATTCCTATCATATTCAGAATAGAGGAATCCAGGCGTACATTCGATGTTTTTATTTACACTCCAAATTTGAGCGTGCTTATCTTATTCCCTTGAAACACATTCCGGAGCAACAATTACTGAAACCTGGGTGAAAATTTTTTATCCCTTTATTTCGCATATTATCTTTCTATTCTGTGAAGACAAAACGTTTGAAAAAGCGCTTAATAAGTACTTCATAGTTCCTTGCTGTAATAACCCGCAAGTCCCTGTGTACCTTGAGTAAATTAAAAAAAATCCCTTATAAAAGTTTTTTTATAGATCCAATATTTAGCAAAATCCTCATCAACTAGTAACATTGTCCATCCTATTTAACTTAAAAAGACTATAGATCGAATTCACTATACAGCGATTTTGCAAAACCATCAATGCCAGGAAATAAAGTTTCGCTTGTAATGTTCATTAGCTTCAAATCTTTTCTTATTTCATTGTGAAACTTTTTTGGTATCTTAACTTTAAGCAAAACGCATTCTTGATTTAACAGGTCTAGTAAATCATTATACTTTTCTATCTTCTTAATTGTTGGTAATTCTTTTTGAAACCTATTGACTGTTAAGGAAAGATTATATTCAAATGATTGTCGCCCTTCAAAAGGAATTGCAAATAATCCTTGTTGTTTAGACAGCCTTTCATGCAAATTATAAGGCTCTATCAGCATAACTAACGGACTCCGAATTTGTTCATTTAGCACACAATTACAGTATTCTCTTGTTCCAAAGAAACGATCATCTTCTAACCCTCTCCATTTTTCAATCTTAAGTCCTTCATTATGAATCAAATCTTTATTTATACAAAATACCGATGATTCCTGTAATGCTTGCTCTATAGAAAAATGCAGAGCAACATAACATGAGTAAGAGAAATCTAATAATCTTGTTGGAGCTCCGTGATGTTGCATTAATGATACCCATTCTAATGTATTATCCTTTTTTGGTAATTTTTCTATATAATTAAAAGCTTTACGTTTAAACTTTTCAATAATGCTTTTTTCTATCTTTGGTATATCTCTAAAGACAGAATTATTTATGGCTCCTCTTTCTAAAGTAGTTTGCAAACGCCACTTACTATCTGACTGCCCTCTAAAAACCCAATTTTTAAGATGTGTTAACAACGTCCTACAATCTTCCCATGATTTGACCGTATATTCACAAAATATGTTATTATTATGCTTATTCACGATTAACCTCTATTTTTCTTTTCACATTTTTACAACTTACATTTATTGTAACAGATCTATAATAAAGAAAATGAGTGTGTTCTACTTGTCATGTTCTTAAAACCCTTTTTATTCTCAGGATTCAAGCTAAATCTTATATAACTCTTTCCAGAAGACAACTTATTTCTATATCCTTTGTGATAGAAAAAATAATTCAGAACGTTTTTCCGTCTTAGGAAAAATTAAAAGCATTTTTTCAATCACTTGAAGAAATTCTTTTAATTTATATCTTTTATCTCATCTTTTCCATCTGTTTTTTAAATCTTCTTAAATAAGAATCAGCATCTGATACACTTATATTAGCTTGCCAACTCAATTCTTCCATCGATGGGTATCTTTCATTGTCTTTTCCAAATTGTAAAATCGCTACTTCAATCTCTTTTGGAACTGATCTGCTTAGTACACCTTTGAGCATTAAAATCATCTCCCTGCCCATCATTATATCGAATGTGAGTTCTCATTTCAACAGAAGATAAATCATTAGTCCTACTACTATTGTTTTATCCATTTGTTCAACTGCTTCTAAAGACTCAATGTATACAATCAGAAAGCATTCAGCATTAGTTCAACCTGACGCACGGTTTAGAAGAAGTGCGGACATAGTTCTAATAGGATACTGTCTGTTTTTAATATATGCCGATATATAGTATTTTTAGTGTTTATTTTTATGTTAGTTTCCTTAATATTTATCATTTTTTTATAAGTTTTGCACTCGATATCATAATATCAGAAGAAGCTTTATCAAGCTTAGTCTTCCTTATTTTGAACGAACAATTAGCTATTATTATAAAATGTTGTCATTTCCACGTTTTTTCAAAGCTTTTTTCCTGTTCATTATAATAAATTCTTGTTTTATTTGACGTTTTGTATATTTAATATTAGATTTTTTTGACTTTGCTGCACGAAAGATAAAAATCCGATACCCCTACTTAAAAAAGGCGAAGATACCGGATCTTTTACTTCTCTATAATAATGATCTACGATCATCTATTTTATTTAGCTACTTGTCCCGAAGTAAAATTAGAAAAAGCCTCTACTTCCCTTTTCGTTGGGAAAGAATCCTGCCCGCCATTTTTGGTCACGGTAATCGCACTGACCTTCGAAGCAAAGGCCATACTTTCCTTTACGGAAAATTGATTCGCCAGACCATAGACAAACGCCCCAATATAGGAATCTCCTGCCCCGGTCGTATCAACCGCTCGAACCTTATAAGCAGGCTGATAGAGGGCCTGTTTCTCTGTCACAACTATAGCACCGGCAGACCCTAAGGTAACCACTACCATTCCTCCTGTTAGAGGGAGAATTTCTTTTCCGGCCTCAGCCCCGTCATCGACCGTTTGAATTTCCCGACCGATCATGAATGCGGCTTCGGTTTCATTCACCACTAAAACATCCGCTTTCTTTAACACATCGGCCTTGATTTTTTTCGCTGGTGCATTGTTTAAGACAATCTTCGAGGCAGAATTTTCACAAGTTGTAATAATGTAGTCTATGATTTCCTGAGGAATTTCTTGCTGTAAAATAATAAAACCCGCTTGATCCATTAGATCTTTAATTTCGTCAATATCGTTTTTCGTGATTAAGGTATTGGCCCCTTTTATTATGGTGCTGTAATAATCGCCGTCTGGCATAACATGCACCAATCCCATACCTGTCGAACCCTGTTTCCTGATCATCGAGACGTTAACCCCTACGGCTTTCAAAGCGCCGACTAAAGCCTCACCAAACCGATCGTCTCCTACCTTGCCCACCATAGTTGTCGGTAATCCGAGCTTGGCACACTGGGCTGCCTGATTTGAGCCCTTCCCGCCGGGCCCTTGAACCATTTCATCGCCAACGTAAGTCTCGCCTTTGTGAGGCATCCGTTGCTGTTTAAGAATAATGTCATAATTTAAACTGCCGATCACCACTATATTTTTTGAACTCATTTTTATACAGCCTCCGTCAACTTTTTGTCCGCTTGGATTCCACCGAGCTTCTTGTTTTCAGCAAATTATCATAGGCTAAACGACTTTGATACAAAGCCAGGATTGAAAAAAGGACATCCAAAATATTTAACTGAACGATCCGTGCGGCGGCATTTTCTCCGGTCAGCGGTGAATTCCGGGCAGAAGAATATAACTTAATCTCTGCAATCTCCGTGATTGGGCTGAGCGCGTGATTGGTAATACAAATGGTCGTGGCTCCTTTCTCCCTGGCGAGTCTTAGAACCTCAAGGACATCTTTTGTCGTGCCAGAATGAGAAATGCCTAGAACCACGTCGCCCCTCTTGACAAGGGAAGCCGACATGAGTTGCATATTGGCATCGCGATGCATCGTCGCTATAATCCCTATCTTAAGCAACTTGTGTTGAAAATCTTCACATAATATCCCAGATCCGCCGCTGCCGACAAGAACAATTTTCTTTTCTGTCGCCTGTTTAAGAGCTCTTGCAGCCTTGCTCAATTCCTGACGATCAATCAGAGAGAGCGTATCCTGTAAAGCCGTGATCGAATGAATAAACACTTTTTCCAGAATCGTCTGTTCATCATCTCCAGGAAGAAAGTCATCCTGTTCCTCATCGATCATCGAGGTTTCGTCATGGCTTAGATAATCGACAATCTTATGCCTTAGTTCGTAGAAACCCTCACATTTCAGTTTCTTGCTGACCTTCGTGATGCTCGCTTCACTGACATTAAGATACTGAGCCAGACGACCAATCGTCATTTGAGATAATTCCTGATATTTATTACTGATGAAACTTACGATTAATTTTTCTTTTTTACCCAAAGACGGAGCAATGCTCCTAGCATATAAAATAATTTCTTTCCCGTTTAATGGAGTCCTTTGATTATCCTTTTGCATAACAGTAATCCTTCCCTTTAAACTGACTAGAGTATAGCATCCCTCACGAAAATTTTCCACCATAAATTTATTTTCATTTTACAAAAAGTAAAATATAATGACATCTTAACGATATATATCAATATTATAAGTTTAATTTTTCATTTTCATTTACTTAGAAATAAAATATCAATATAATCAATGTGAAGTTATCCTTCCCGATAAACGAAATTCCGAAAGAAGCG
The DNA here is from genome assembly GCF_036598985.1 of Sporolactobacillus sp. KGMB 08714. Classification (NCBI taxonomy): domain Bacteria; kingdom Bacillati; phylum Bacillota; class Bacilli; order Caryophanales; family Sporolactobacillaceae; genus Sporolactobacillus; species Sporolactobacillus sp. KGMB 08714. Next base: position 58,585 of record NZ_JAUUBW010000074.1, on the reverse strand, counting down.
TGAACGTATGAAATTTGCAGTTAGGCTCAATTCATTTAAAACTCATTTATTTTTTAATTCCAATGAACATCCCCTTTCGACGCTGGATTATATTAAAAGAATGTCAGCTGTGAAGGGCTTGACGCACATCGAACTCAATTATCCAGAACACTTTCAGGGTGTCTCTGCCGAGGAAATCAAGCAGTCTTTAAAAAAAAACCATCTAAAATTAAGTGGAGTCGCTTTAAGATTTAAAAAAAATTACGCCTATGGAGAGTTTACCAACCCGGATGCGGGCATCCGCGAGCAAGCGATTCAGGAAACGATTCAGGCGATTGAAAAATGTCAGGCCCTCGGCGGAGAAATCACCACGATCTGGCTTGCCAACGACGGTTTTGACTATCCTTTTCAACTCGATTACAATCAAGCTTTAGCTCAAGAAGTCGACGTCTTAAAAAGAATTACGAGCCAATTTCCCGACAGAAAGATCAGCCTTGAATATAAGCCCTATCAACCGAGAACCTTTTCCTTAATTGGAGATATTGGTACCACGTTACTCGTGCTGGATGAGGTCGGTTCTCCAAACCTAGGAGTGACATTGGATTTCTGCCACATGTTAATGAAAAAAGAAAATCCGGCCTATTCTTTGGCTTGGGCGGCCCGTAAAAAACGCCTGATGGGTTTTCATTTAAACGATGGCTATAACGATAATGACGATGGACTGATGTTGGGAACCGTTCATCTTTTGCAGACGCTTGAATTCATTTACTATGCCAAATTGTACAACTATACCGGCGTTAATTATTTCGATACCTTTCCTGTCCGAGAAAATCCTGTGCAGGAATGTGAACAGAACATTAAAATGTACAAAACCCTGGAGCAGTTTATTGACACAGTGGGCCTCGAGACCGTGAAACAACTCATTCAGGAGGGAGATGCCCTCAAGGTCCAAAAACTTTTCCTTCAATTAATTCAACCTAATTAATTAAAGATAAAAAAACTATTTCTTCAAAGGGAGAGAGTCAAATGCTTGAAAAAATAGGATTGCCTAAAAATTTACTTTGGGGATATATTGGATTGGCCATTTTTATGATCGGAGACGGAGTAGAACAGGGGTGGATTTCCCCCTACCTCGTTTCCCGGGGAGTGAGTATCGAAGGGGCCTCTCTCTTGCTCACTGTCTATGGGATTACGGTGGCCGTCGCCGCCTGGCTCTCAGGCGTGCTGGTTCAGACGCTCGGGCCCCGCAAGATCATGGTGTCAGGACTCATTGCTTTTATGATCGGAAGTTTTGGATTTATCGGAGGAATTTACTCCCTGAACATGCCGGTGATGCTGCCTTTTTACGCCATCAGAGGCTTTGGGTATCCCTTGTTTGCCTATTCATTTTTAGTGTGGATCAATTATACTTCTCCTCTTGAACGGCGGGGAAGCGCGGTCGGATGGTTCTGGTTTATGTTTTCTGTCGGCTTAAGTGTTATTGGCCCTTTTTACTCATCAATTGCTATTCCCATACTTGGTCATATTAACATTTTATGGACGGGGCTATTGTTTGTCATCATTGGTTCTCTGCTCGCCATTGTTGTTAATAAAGACAAGGTCCCCGAATCAGAAATTACGACTTTTAATTTACGCGAATTAATGAAAGGGATTACAATTTTAAGACGAGGCCGAATTTCCATCGGCTTAGTCGTGAAGACAATTAATGGACTCGCCCAATACGGTCTAGCTGCCTTCATGCCTATTTATCTTGCCAGTTTTGGATACTCAACAACTGAATGGCTCCAGATGTGGTCGGCAATCTTTACTGTAGCTATTTTCGCTAATCTTTTCTTTGGCTGGGCCGGCGATAAAATCGGTTGGCGCAACACAATTCAATGGGTCGGCGGTGTTGCCTATGCCGCTGTGCTCGTCATGGTTTTTTATACTCCTCAAATTGTGGGACATAACTTTTGGGTCATGATGATCATTCTCTGCCTATGTGGTGTGACCATGGCAGGTTACGTTCCCTTATCCGCTCTTTTTCCGCTTCTGGCACCGGATAATAAGGGCGCAGCCATGTCCATCCTGAATCTTGGTGCCGGCCTCAGTACCTTTTTAGCGCCGGCGATTGTTTATCTTTTCTTTAAATCCTTAGGTGCGGGGGGCGTCCTGTTCATTTATGCAGGATTTTATATTTTGAGCGCCATCTTAACGCCATTTTTGAAAACGCCGGAAGAATTGACGTCAAAAGTAGCCAGCGAAAACTGACAGAGTCCCAAAGAATGACTTCATTGAGAAGAAAATAAAAACAATCAGGGAAAGAAGATCAAAATGCCATCTTTGCTCCCTGATTTTTTTTATTGGCAGTCTCTGTTTATTCTTTTTCTAGACATCCTTTTTCTCAGCCGGATCGAACACATTAACAAAAGCGTCCGCACAAAGTCGGAAAACGGCTCCGAATCTTTTGGGCTGTAATTCTGACAATTAGAAATGTGTTTTTTGTTCACATAATTGATTTCCTTCTTCATTGATACTGATTGCCGTAGAATGTTTATGTATGATAGGAAAAATGATTCATAACGTTTGTATTTCAGGAAAAATTAAAAGCATTTTTTCAATGAAATACTTTAAATTTATATCTTTTATCTCATGTTTTCCATCTATTTTTGATATCTTCTCAAATAAGAATCACCACTGGTGCAAATAGACGCACGGTTTAGGAAACCCACATAGCTTATTTCAATCCGTATTTTACGTATCACATTGTTTTTTTAGGCCTATTAAAACAGGCAAATAAGACGTTTACTTTTGATTTTGTATTTTATGTCTGGATAAGTTAGTGACCATTTTTGTGACCACATCTTCTCATGTAATTTCATTTATGAGTTTAAAAGCATTCCTTCAAACAATGAATGAAGAAATGCTTTTCTCTATTATTTTCTCAATCAGTTTTGGTAACATCTCAAATAAGAAATCCGCATCTGCTGCTTATATTGCCTGCCAATTTAATCTACAAAATTGTTGGATTTTACACAATGGAGACCGGAACGTCTGGTTTGATAATAATACAGATCGAGGTAACAATATGGCCAATGTAAAACAGTATTTAATTAGTCATGAATGGAAAAAGATGACATCAAGAACTGAAATTGTGCAGGATTATTGGCTATTGAAACGAATATCTAATATTAATAATTCATTGCATAAGTTCCATGCATGGATATGGATAACATCGATATCTGGTCTCAGCGACGAAGAAATTATAACAATCGCTAAGGAGAAAGAAAAAGAAATAAACGATAAATTCGAAAAGATAAAGGTGGACTGAAGTGATTAAAATTAAGGCGTCTTTAACAAATCATGCAAACTAATATTTTATCTAACTAATAATCCTGTAACAGCAGTTTTAGAAACGCAACTTGAGGAGAAGAATTTGCTCATTTCCGATCAATAAGAAAAAAACTCCCAGGATAGAGAGTTCGGAACAGAGGAATACAGAAACATTCTAGACAACACTCATTACTTTTATACTTTGCTTAAAATTTACGTATAAATGCCGTTATGCTTCGATTCATTAAACCATATATTACCTCTGATCATCCGACTGTTTAATGCCAAATTTCTTTGATATAAGATCCCATAATAAAAAAAACACCTTCTAGCTATAATGATAGCATAAGGGGGGGGTTATAGAGATATAGTTTATAAGCAATGTTTTAATACATGAAGTTCGATGAAATACGTGCACCTTATGACAAAATGAAAATCGTCTCAAAAACAATCGATTATGAGATGAACACCGATTCGATTGTACTCGATATATTGGAGTATAAAAATGGATTTTTTTAATCACGTTAATTATAGTGCTTGTATTGTCGTATATTTATTGTGGAGTGATTAAAATATGTGAATTGTCATTGTTATAATAACAATCTGTTAAATAGCTACAGTGGTGAGTATATATGCTAATTCACTCATTCTTTTGAGCTGCATCTAGAACAGAAAGGAATTTGATAATGACAAAAAAATATTCGTTTAAATGTCTTTGGATTGGGCAATCTTTGGCCAATTGTGGAGATGTATTTTATATTGTCGGATTAATGACAGTCGTATATGCTGTTACCAAATCAGCAATTTTTATGACCGTCATTCCTTTTTTAACTACATTCATAAGATTTATCAGCGGTATTTTTGCTCCCCTAATTCTGAATAAGTTGGGTTTAAAAGGTTCTTTGGTTAGCTCTCAAATTGGTAAGTCCTTCTTTTTACTGTTTATGGCACTTACTTTAACGTTCCATATATTTGGACCGAATTTTCTTATCATGTTTTTTTTCGTAGCTTGTATTAGCTTTCTTGATGGTTGGGCATCACCTGCCAGAAATGCAATGGTTCCAATGCTTATAGATCAGGATAGGTTGGTAAAGGCTAATGGCTTTTTGTCAATATTAGATCAATCCATTAATTTAAGTGGATGGGCGCTGGGAGGCATGTTGGCAGCACTTATAGGTGGGTCAAATATAGTTTGGACTACTTTTTTCCTGTTCGTTATTTCAACCATCTTTATGTTCATGATTAAGATCGATACTTCGATTAATGCTTCCAAAAACAATAATTCATCAGCTAGGAAATTTGAAGTAATGAGAGAAGGATGGCATGCCATTTGGCATAAGCCTGTTTTACGTATCATCAGTATTACTGATATGATCGGGACCCTTGCCTCGGTGGTTTGGATGGCAGCCATTGTATTAGTGTTTGTTCACCAAGCATTACATGTCAATGAATCGTGGTGGGGGTTTATAAATTTCAGCTTTTTTGCTGGGCTTATTATTGGTGGCCTAATCAGTGTTAGACTTTCTAATCATATAAATAAACATTTAAAAATTGTCTCGTTAGTGGGCTTGTTCATGACTGGGATTGCTACAATGCTCTTTGGATGGAATACGTTCCCTTTACTTGCATTGATTTTTTCGGCCGTAGTTGGGATTTTCGACCAGCTAAAAAATGTGACCTTTGAAACGCTCATCCAAACAAATACGAAATCAGATTTATTGGCAAAGGTTTATTCTGCTCAAGATGCGATGTATTCATTGTCTTATGGCATAGCAACTTTGTTTTTTGGATATCTCACCGATAAAATCGGAGTTCAATTTGTTTTCACTTTATCTAGTGCGCTTTTGTTTACTTCGTTTATATATGTTATAGGTTCCAAAAATTATCTTGTTAAACCCGAAAATGTCAGAGTGGATGAGTAATTCAGCACGGAAAGAAAAAAGCGAGGGATGATTTCATCCCTCGCTTTTTTCTAATACATTTAAAAATTTATTGTTGATTGCTTCAACAGGTGTTCCTGGTATAAATAAACTTGAATCAACTGTTATAAAGTCTCTAAGCTTCTCCAGATCTGATACTGGACAATTTGTTACTATAGCCTGTTTTCCATTTCTATTGATTGACCTAATTAGTTTCACTTCATGATCTGGTGGAAATGTTTTAAGTAGAAAATTTTTGAATAGATCTAAACGATTATGCAGCGAGAGATTTGAATATTCTGTTCGCTTATTGCCAACCGAGCATATATGGTATACATAATAATCCATTCTAGGATCCAGCTGCAGTTGATAAAGTAAAGCCCTATTTGCATCCAGTATTACAGCACCATAGTCAAGTGGATCTCTTGATAAGTCATTAATCATAGTATCGAAACTCGATATACCATCGAACTTATTTAAATGTATATCTCCCTTATCCTCTAGTTTCTGTAAAGTTTTAATCCAACTTACCCCAACTTGTGGATGACCTGGTACCAAAACAGCTACATCTCCAAAATTCTGTGCCTTCTCTAATATTCTTTCTGTTATTCGTCTATAGTTTTCCTGATCTCGCGCTCCCTCTTTGTAGAGATCACCTAGATTTTCAGGATCAATGACATTCAAAAAATTTTCCAGCCAATTTTTGTTTATTTTTTCAAAAGGAAAAAATAAAACTTTGGATGATTTACGAATCACATCTATTACCTCTAAGGTGAGTTGTTTCGCTCCCCTTACACCTGTGCCTAAAATATTCACAACGGGTAAGGTATTTATTGAATTCATATTATACGGATGCGCTATCATAAATTCACCTTCTTCTTACTGTGTTTATTTAGCCAGTCATGGGCTCTTTTTAAAAGATATTTCATACGATCTCCAAGAATATCCTGGATTGCCCCTTGGCTGTTAATCATAGTTAGGGAGTATAACCCCTTGCGTAATAAAAAGCTATTTTCTCCATGGACAGAATTATTATCCAAAGAATAGTTCCATTTTTTGCGTAAATTAAGAATTTCAGTGGCAACCAAGATACTATGTGCCACTCCATCTAATGGCCTTTTTGTATTTCTTATCGCAGAAGGTAACCAGTATTGCTTTTGATTTAATTTTTCTGGTTGAACATAATGTCCAAACCTATTTTCATCTAAGTATAGAACATTGTGCGTAAACTCATGAACTAAAGATTCAATAATATCAAGCGTTGTCCAATTATTATTTGGCTGTATCCAAATAGCACCAAGGGTATTGGGACTAGACGATGATCCTGGAATTGAAACTGAATCAGTAATAAAAATAGTTTTTACCACAACACTAAATATTTCATAGTATTCGGGATCGTTATTTTTTAAATAGTTTAATGCTGAGTTTACTTTCAGACAAAATAAATCCATTTTTTGAGCCTTTGGTTGCCCGCATTGATCAAGTTTAAATTTATGGACTAATTGTTCCCACCTCTTTCCTGAAGTGAGAAGTTCCAAGTCTGTCGAAGTTGATGTGACTTGGTTTGCTTCAGAAAGAAAATTTTCAAATCCCTTTTTCAAATCAGGTATAGTTAATTTTTTATCTTTATCTAAATATGGATAAGAAAAAGTATAAATATTTTTCAGAATTTCACTTTTGGTGAGAATGTACATGGCTTATCTCACCCTCCATTAATTTTAACTTTGATAAACAAATATCCAGCATTTCTATCGCTCGTTCATTCAACATCTTTTTTTCAATGCCTATGTTTTTTACAGATTTCAGCGAGACTAAAGTCATAGAAATAAGTTCGTGTGTCTCTGGATGAAGTACATGTTGTACCTCATCTCTAATTATATTTTTTCGAAACATTAGTATTTCTGTGGCAACTATTGCACTATGATATGCTTTATCAAGAGGTCTTCTTTTCCCTCTAATAGCGGACATTGCAAATGTCTCTGAATCAGTTAACCTGTTTTTATTTGAGAAAATACCACATTGCCATTCGTATAGGAAAATCATTGTATGGCATAACTCATGAATCAACAATTCATAGTAATCTATTTTATTCCAATTGTCTGATGGATTCACCCATAACACACCAACTGCATCACTTGTTGTACCGCCTTTTGCCATTTGGGATGGAGCGTAGAACACAGAATCCATAGCAAGATTAAATAACCATTTAAAGGATTCGTATTTTTCTCCCAGTTCAATCATTGCTGAACGAGTTTTTTTTAAAGCGAAGTTTTTTTTATAATTAGATTCAATCTGGCTATTACCTAGATCATAATCCACATCATCTAGGAGACTTTTAGATCCAAATATACTCACGAATGATCGAGTTAATTCGTTACTCTCTACAAAATTAATCTCGTTTGTTTTTGAGTGAGGCACATCAGGTTGAATTTCTCTCAAAAAGTTCTTGTACCCCTTCTTTAATCCTTGATAGTTAATTAAGTCTTGCTCGGTACAGTATGATTTTGATAACACTTGAATTATCTTCAAATTTTGTCTCAATCCAAGTAAGTTTAGCATTAACGTTCCTCCTCGTATAATAAGTTTTGAACTTAATAGTAATTTCTGTTCACGGGTACTGCGTAATATCATCTAGTTGTTCATTGGAATGGTTCCAATCGTTAGGCTTTTTTCTCCTGTAGTCATTTTACTTTTTTATCCTGACGCATAATCGGGTGTAGCGGTTGGCCCAACTTATCGGAAGCAAGATGAAGCAGCTTTTGGTCGTGACCCGAGTCTACTGATCGCGAGGTCGCGTTTATACAGCTGTAATTAGGGGACATCACAAAGTATCCGAGCTTATTCCAAAATTGATAAAGAAAGGAGGTTCTAAAATAAAAAAGTATCATGATAAATTTGAAGTTACCATGATACTTCTCATATTTATTTGCTTTCTGGTTCAGCGGCAAACATACGGAAGATGTTGACGTTTCTCCTGATTGTTTTATTCATTTCTTTTGCTTCGTTAACTTCCTTATCAGTAATCTCATTGGCCACTTCATTTAACAGAGAATCCAGGGAAAGAGTATTTGATTGAGCAGACATTCTTATACCTCCCATAAAATGTATTTTGAAAACGCCTTTATTCTAAGATATTTAACACAATATTTCAATACGTGTGACTATTATCATTTAAAAAAATTATTCGACAATATTTTTAAACCCATCCTACATTAACCTATATAAAGATGATTACAACTATCTACGCTTCATCCCATTAGACTTTAATTAATTCAAAAGTTTTGGTAGGACAAGTCTACCTATAGGGCCTCGGTGGAAAAATTTTAGACGTACAAAAAGTCACCAAAATACTTCTCAACAAGCGTTTCGGTCTGTATATAATTTATATTGAAGAACAAATGTTTTCTTTTTCCATTGAATGAGGAACGTACATTCGCATATAATAGGGCCAATGATGCGTGATAAGGAGCAAAAGATGGATGACCAAACAAAAAGTCATTTTTCTTGTGGATATGCAGACTTTTTATGCCTCTTGCGAAAAAGCTGATCTCCCTGAGCTGAAAGATCGGCCGGTTATTGTCGCCGGTGATCCCAAGCAGCGCAGCGGCATTGTATTAGCAGCCTGCCCAATGGCAAAGAGTTACGGCGTCAAAACGGGAGAAGGATTGTGGGAGGCTCGGAAAAAGTGCCCAATGGCTGTCATTCGAATTCCACGCATGCAGCACTACCTTGACATCTCAATAAAAATAACGGGAATCCTCGAAACTTTTACAGAACTCGTCGAACCTTATTCCGTCGATGAGCAATTTATGGATGTCACGGGCAGTCAGCATTTGTTCGGTCGTCCACGCGAAATCGCCCGAAAGATCCAGCTGAAAATCTGGCATGAGATCGGTATCTATGCACGTGTTGGCATCGGTCCGAACAAGGTGATGGCCAAAATGGCCTGCGATAATTTCGCCAAGAAAAATAAATCAGGAATTTTCGAACTGACTCATGAAAATATACAACAATATCTCTGGCCACTCCCGATTAAGTCTCTGTTTAGCGTGGGTACACGGATGGAGAAAAACCTTCTTTTGATGGGAATCCGAACGATTAAAGGCCTGGCAAATTATCCGATAAGTTTATTAGAGAAACGCTGGGGCATAAATGGAACACTCCTATGGATGACCGCACAGGGCATCGACTATTCTCCCGTTACGCCTGGCACGTTTCGTGAACAAAAAGCAATCGGCCATCATATGACGTTGCCATATGACTATAAAGATGAAAAAAGCATCCGCATTGTGTTGCTAGAGCTCAGCGAAGAAGTCGCTTATCGCGCCCGGACAAAGGGTTACCAGGGTGACGTCGTATCCACTGGCATTACCGGCGAATATGATCGCCACACAGGTTTTTACAGGCAGATCAAGCTCACCTCAGCAACAGATTTCGGAATGGACATCTTTCAAGCCGCATGTAAATTATTGACCGAAAATTGGGATCGTGAACCTGTGCGCGGCGTCTCCGTGACTCTTTCTGATCTTCGATCGGTATCTCCTTATCAGCTGGATCTCTTTGGAAAAGTTGAAGAAAAAAAACAACTCAGTGCCGCGGTTGATGCCATTTATGCAAAATATGGAAAACCAGCTCTTTTTCACGGTTCATCTTTACTTCCCGGTGGACAGTGGATAAATCGGGCCAGAAAGATCGGAGGACACTTTAAATGAAAGCGAACAAGCTGACAAAAGGGGCTAATGTGCGTTGGGAGTCATCAAGAATGGTGCTCCCTGAACATGTAGCTGCGTTGAAGCAATATGACGTAGAAAAAAGAAAAATCATTCGTCCGACCTTAGATGAACAGGAAATGGAAGCGATTGAGCAAAGAATACAGGCAGCAATTAAAGATCGGCAACCGGTGCAGCTACGGTATTATAAAAATGGGTTTATCAAGGACAAGGTTGTTTACCCTGCCAAACTGGACGCGATGACAAGACGTTTGATCTGCCATGATGCTTTTGGTCTGAAATGGATGATCAACTTTGCTGATATCCTCGGCGTGACCGGGGGTACGGGAGACCTGGATTAAAGAAAAATTTAGATCAGATGGAAATACAATAAAAAAAGGAGAGAGACAAGTGGCTATCCGGCCACTCGTCTCTCCCCTTCTAACCCTTGTTTTTATCCACTTTCCGCTGACGAATAGGGTGCTTAGAAAGTTCATAGGAAGACCTTCCCTGATGACCATAATTCAGGCCCGCATTCGGCTGACTGTTTTTCGTGCCGTTACCGGCCTTTCACGTTTGTAGGGATAATCCTGTTCACGCGCGTTTCCATTATTCTGCAGAAACAGCGCATCATTCCAGTCCTTTCCCGGCAGTCCGGACGGATGGTCATCAGTCTGAAAGTCGCCGCCGAGATACCAATTATATACGGATTTCACCTTCCTCTCAAAACCTCGCTTATCCTCAAATGGCAGCTTCGTGTTAATGAGAGCATCGGTGATATTGGTCTGACCCTCCGACGTATAGCGCTCCAAATGCTGCGCGCAGCGCTCGCAGGCCTTCTCCAAATCGATTGATTCTGGATGATGATTCTTAGGTAAATCCCGGCCAAAGAAGGCCTCATAATTAAAGCCATTGACCAGCTCGTTCGTGCGAGACAGGTTAGTCTCCACCTTATGGATCGCGGCAATCCATTGCCAATCAATCCCGTGCCGCTTGGCTGTTTCTTGATAAACCGGGAGATTCGCCTTCGGCAAGTGTTTATCAAAGGGAATCAGCGAATGAAAGGTAATGCGTTCGCCATCCGGTGTCGCCATAATTTTTTTGGATAGCCGATCAAAGAAAGCCTGGCCAGCGCGATCATTATCAACGCCGATCTGCACATTAGTCGGATACATTCCGTAGAGCTGGCCAGTGTTTTGGATCATCTTCTCGACCGTCAGTGGTTTGAGCCCGTCCATGGAAACCAGCCGACAATCGTTTAATTCCTTATGCAGCGACCAGTATGAGAGCAGATCAATTGGTGCCTCAAAAACATAGAGACGTTTCGGCGATCCAATCGACAGATTAAAGCCATAGTTCGGCTCAGAATTCGCGCAAATTTGTTTAAAAGTGGTGCGGTGGCCAAAACGGCCATCGTCAAACGCTTGTGTCCCTTGCAGCTCTGCGCCGACCCGCTGACCGGCAAGCCCCCAGACAAAAACGGCATTTTGTCGCACATCCTGTTTCAACATATTTTTCTGGATCAGCGTCTGAACGATTCGCCGATCAATGCCGCGGACGTCGCACAGATAATGTTCGACCGCTTCTGTCGTCTGGTCATGAAGGATCGCATAGCGGAACGGTTGCGGTTCGGCCGCTGCTTTCTTCACATTGACCGCGACATAGCCGTCAGCGAGCAGGTCCTGGACCGCGTGCCGAAAATCCCTCCCCATAAACGTCTGTACAAAATTAATCGCGTTGCCATACTGCCCGGTAGAGTACCATTCGTACGTATTCTTCGATCGGTCAATGACCAGGCTGTCGTGCTCAACGCCCTTATAGTAACGCTGGCTAACTTGGCTTAACGGATAGCCATTTTGCGCACAGAAGTCGACGATGTCGACATTCTGGGCGCGTTGAATCGTTTCCTTATCCAGCAGCGTCATGACATTCACTCCCCTTTTTTAACGCGAAAAGAGACCGGCGCAAGGCCCGTCTCTTTGCTTAATCATTTATTTTTTTACCGGTGCTGTTCCATTTCCCACTGCATTTCTTCATACTTACGCCGGTTCTTCTTACTCTGCAGTTCGTTATCCAGCGCCCGCCGCAAACGGCGCAGATCACGCCGGGAAATACTCCTGGGGGAAGAATAAGAAGATCCCGAAGCGTAGCCGCCGTTCTTCACGCGCTGCTGCCATTCTTCATTCTTCCGGGCGCGTTCCTCTTTACGAATGTTTTTCATTTCGTGGAGCAGAGCATTCCCCAGCTTGCCATACAATTCATGCTGCTTGTTGTCGTAATAATCTTTATAGCGTTCCGTTTCCTTCGGCCCGTCGCCATACAGTGATTTTCGGTAATTCATCTCACTTTTCAGCGCCTCGTCCAGCTGCTTCATCTCTTCTGGATGCTCATGTTCCAGATAGTTTTTCGTGGCCTCATCAATCAGCGGACGAATACTGTTCATCGCGTTGTTATTATATTTCCAGAGCCGCATGTCGCTCGGCAGCTGAGCATAAATCTGATTAAACAGCTGCAGGCTTTCGCGATCATAAGCAAAGTTGAGCGCGACTTTCGACGGCGCCAGGCGCTGATGAATGAGTTCGGAAATCCGTGAAAGCTCCCGGTCGCGATTCAGGAGCGCGTTGGCCACCGTGCTTTTCATTTTGTCGAGCGTCGACTTCTTCCGGGAACCGCGGCGCGCTTCATACATCTCTCCGGTTTCTTTATCTTTAAAAACCTGTTTTGCCCGCGTCGGCTGCGGTTCCACCATCGCCACGTGTACATGGATATTACCCGTGTTGTAATGGATCGACGCCGTCCAAATCGCGGAAACTTCAAGTCCCTCCGCATGCATCATCGCTCGCATCCCCGAACGTATCGACCGCTGAAGCGCGCCTTTATTCAACCAGCCCGTTTGCGGATTATAAAAACCGTTCGCCGCGAGCCAGGCGTTGTCAAAACTGATCACGTCCTGCCACATGCACGATCCATTTTCCTGCGCCGTCTCAAACAGCTTTTTGATCGCCTGCTTTTCTTTAAAATTTAACGCATCTTTTTCTGCGGTAAATATGCCCTCGGATTTTATTGGATTTCCCATGTAGTTGTTATAGCCGTCGTATGAAAGAGCGTTAAACTGTTTGAAATGATCATTACGCACGGCCTCGCTCCGGTCCACATAGTCGACATAATTTTTAAATTTCGCCGACCCGGCCTGGACAAATTTGGAGACAAGGACGATACCCGGACGGGTCACGATTCAGCCGCTTTCTGGGCGGCCTCACGCTGCTTCTTTTTCTCCGCACGCTCCTTCATCCTGATCTGCTGCTCCGTGATGACGTTGGACACGGTATCCGTCGCCTGCTGTAAAATCGACGACTTAAACATCGTCGTTGGAATAAAGGTTTCTTTTCCATTTTTCGGCCTCTGACTCATCAGTTGACTGTTCCAGAGCTCCAATAAAACTCGGACATTCTTATCGACATATCCGCTCCGGATGCGCAGTACATCCAGATCCGTTTTAAACCGCGCATAGACTTTTTCAATCAGCTCGTCCCGAGATGCAACCTGGGCGCGCAGGCGGTCATGCTCCGCAAGCACTTTCTCAATCGTGTCGGACAGGCTCTTGCCGCCAAGGCGCTCCTGCTGCGCCTCAAGATAGGCGAGGCCGTACCTGGATTCCTTTTCTTCTTTCAGTCGAATGTTTTTTCGGATCATTGACTCACCCCGCTGCTTTCAATTAACCCATTCACGTCTTCTTTCATATCTGAAGAAATGTCTTCTAAAATTCTCTGAGCACCATTCAGAATTTCTGTTGTCTGATCGATGAGTTCATCTCTTTCTCTCAGCAAATACTCATGTTCTCCTAAAATTATTTCAATTAATTTTGATTGACTATCGATCATATCCGCGGGCATGCCTTCAGCAAGATAGCGTTCACGCTGAGCCGATAAATAATCAATTCCCCATCCCTTCTCACCAGACTCTTTAAAACTAATTTTCTGAGCGATCATCTCAACAAACCCTCCCTTTCTTCTTTTACTAGGCCGCCCATAACTTCCGTATTTTCACGAATGGCCATGGCACAAATTTTCATTGTCTCTTCCATCCTTTCCAGCAAGTCAGTGATTTCCGGCTGGGTCAAATTCAAGACAATTAGGCGACGCAAATATTCCTGCTGAGACATATGATTATGGCTGGCCCGCATACTCAGCGCAGCTAGTGTTTCTTTTGAAAGACCATGGATTGTAACGCCAGACATGATAACCACCTCCGATTATGGCAAATCCTGGTGCAAAAAATTTGTAAGAGCATAAGGGAAATCTGTAACCATTTCATGGTTAAAACCGCAGTGCGGTTTGATTTCTCGTGGTTACGTTTTTACTAAGGAATGTGCCATTTTTAACGTTTCGGACACACCATATTCTGGTAAATGCACGATTTCCCTTCATTTTGGTGCCCTCCATAATTTTCCTTAAAAACCTGAAAAGAACAAATGTGCCTCGTTGGGTGATTCCGACACACCATATCTTGGAAAAACACGATTTTTGTCGTTTTTGGCACTCCATCTTTTCCCATTTTTTCGCTTATTTGTTCATTTTTTTAAGCTTGTCCTGCAACAAACCGATCTCCTGACGACTGTCCTTGGCACGCGTTTGGCTCTGCTGGATGTCGTTTTGGAGACCGTTAATTTGTGATTCATAGCTTGAAATATTGCTCTCCGTCGTCTGTTTGTCGCTGCCGGTTTGGTAGCTGGCCTGATCCTTTAACGCGCGGATCTGGCTGTTCAGCGCATGGATATTCTGACGATCGGCGGCCTGTTTCCGTCCCTCTTTTGTGATGGATTGCTCACAGTCTCCGATCAGGAGATGATAATAATCTGCTGCATGTTCAGACATGGAACGGCTTTTGAAATGTTTCACTTTGACCGCTTTCGGTTCGGAAACGTAGAGCTTCTGGTTGTCCGAAGTAAGTGATAGCCCAGACGATCCGGTGTCACTGACAAGCACCGAAACATCCGTCCATCCGGCCGGCAGCTGATGGATATAGAGCAGGTAATAGTCGTCCACAATCTTAATAAGCTGTGTCGGGTAGTGCGCCTTGACGTTTGTTTTTTCCGCTACTTTAACTGCGTAACCGGTTGGAATGGCATTCGCGTTGCTGTCGATAATGAGGCCGATCTCCAATAAATTTCTATCCGCATAAAAAGTTCTGCTGGTCATTTGTACCGTGATTTCGCCCGTATTAATTTTTGTTCGGAGTGCAGTGTTTTCGTAGTCTTCAGGCACATGTACGAGCAGACGGCTGAGAAACAAAAAAGCGTATGCCGCGATCAAAACCCCCGCCAGCACACGATAAATATTTTCCTTATGATCAAAAAATTGTTTGAGCTTTCCAAGTAAACGTTTCTCCATTTTGACCTCCTTTCTACTGCGTCAGCTGCACGACGACGCCTTTGAAATGGCTCTTCCAATAACTATTGGACAAGCTAGAAATCGTGACGCCGTGACTGTCATTGCAATTTAAAAATCCGTCGCCGTTGCCCATCCAGATGCCGACATGGCCGTTTGTTTCATAAGTGTCGAAGAAAATCAAATCACCCGCCCGGATCTGGCTAAAAGAGACGCGGTGACCTTCCTTGACGAGTTCATCGGTTGTCCATCCGACGTTCACGCCGGCCTGGGCAAAAGCGTAATGCACAAAGCTAGAGCAGTCAAAACGACCGGCAGCGATATCACTTGGATTCCGGCCGCCGCCGAATACGTAAGTGCTGTGGCCAATGTATTTCTCGCCAGCGGCAATCGCTGCAGCGACCTGCGGACTGCTGGCCAAAATCGGGCTGCCTTGGCCAGCAGTGGGGACCAGGTAACGCTCGACATGCGGCACATAGTCTTGATCTCCATAAGCGTAGGTTCCGTTGCTCCGCATCTTTCCCTGGCTATGAATTCCTGCGAAGGCGATAGCCGTGCTTTTCGAGTAGCCTCCACTTTGTGAGATAGTGTAGTCAATAAAACCGTAGCCAAAGTTATAGGCTTGGATTGCCGTCTCCAGCCGGTTCTGTGAGGCTTTCTGCGCAGCCTGGTAGTCTCTGGCATACTCTTTGACGCCGTTAATAATTGAGTCTGTTGGGTCTTTTGCGCCGTCCTGCATGACGTCGTTGCCGTCGCCCCCGGATTCTTGCATCATGATCGCGAGGATGACGTTGACCTGGTCGGGAATGCCGTTTGCTTTGCAGTATTGCTCAACCAGAGACTTGTAACGCAGGACGTCTGGGGAAACATTCAGCGTACCGTCTGTCGATCCGGTATCGGGGGATGATAGGATGCCAGCCAGCATCACTATCAAGGCGAGAAGAACCAAAATAATGAGCACGCCAGAGACCCCAACGCCACCAAGCAGCCAAAAAAGCCATTTCCGAGTCACGGTCTTTTTAACGGCCGTCACGGCTTGAGAAGCCATACTGCATCCCTCCTACTCATTCAAGCTTGATGCAAAGTAATTGACTTTCAATGCACCGTTTTCTGTCTTCAAATCCACACTGACCGTATCTTTCTCGCTTCCCATCAGCTTGTTATTTGAGTCAAAGGTTTGAACTTGCATTGTTGCTTGAACCGTCTCCACATCGCCATTTTTACTCGGTGTCTGGGTCACGACATTTGAGATTCTACGGAAACGGTAAGACGGCACATGCGTGTTATTCGTCTGCGCGTTCGAAAGGGCTTGATAGAACCCGGCATCTGTAAGGGTCTGGACATCAGCCAAATGCTGATAGGGGTTGTTCCAGTCATACGTGAAATATTGGCTGATAAACTGCGAAACGACCGCCTTTGCGCCGTCTGCATCCATCACTTGGCCAGGACTGGATACAGGCGATCCAGATACCGTAGAATGAGCAGAAGAAGAACGTGAGGAAGACGAATTAGCTTTTAGGCCCTTGTCGTCCGCCGGGCGTTTACCAGCAATCGTCACCTGCTTGTCAGGGGCACTAACGGACGGTTTTGCAGGTGCAAGGCGTTCCCATAGATACAGACTGCCAACCAGCACGAAGCCAGACAAGAGTAAAAAAAAGAGCAACCGGCTGCGCCGGAGCTCCTGTTTTGATTCCGACGCACGATCTGTCGGCTGATGGTTTTTGAACAAAATCAAGCGCCTCCTTTGAAGAGATCCAGTTCATCCTCGGTAACTTCGACGTGAAAAATCAGATTCTGATCACCACTGATCGACAGCAGAACATCGCCCTTTTCAAACTTTGGAATCATCGCGTATTCGTTTTCCGTGATCTGATCCTTAAATAGGCGGCGAACGAGATCCATGGAAGACTCATCCGTTTTGACCAGGAACTTATATTGCGTAAGTCCAAAGATCTCAGCCAATTTATTGGCGGCACGGATGGTTTTCGGATCATTAGCCCCAGCTGCCTTTGGGAACATGCGCTCCAGGCGTTGCGTGGCCAGAACGACTCCAGAAAAAAACTTCCGATCTTCAGACAACAGCGTCGCAAAAAATTCGGCGGTAAACCAGGTCTGAAGGTTCAGCCAGTTATGACACTCATCACCGATAATCAGAAAACGGGTGATGTCCCACCAACTTTTCAAGTGATTTTCATAGGCCTCTTTTTCACGCCGACCGATGCGCATCATGTCGCTCCAGATTTGCGTCAAAGCGTTGTAGATCTGGATATTGAAGATATCTTCATCAAAGGCGCTCAGGTTGCCAATGTCATAGAAAACGATTTGCTCATTCATAAGATCCGGAATGGTGGTCGGACCGTCGAATAGGTCCGAAAAAGAGTTCACCAGTTTTTTAATCAGCTGCACGATGTCGCCAATCCGTGCACGGATTCGGTCTTCTTTTTCAGCGGCGTACCGGTCTTCAATATAAGTAAAGAAATCACTGAGAATAGGATATTGATCCTCTGGCAAGTCCGTGATGTGCGTTTGTCCATTGCCCCAGAGGTCAATGCTTTTATAGAAGTCATAGACGAGCTCGTCAAATTGGTTAAGATCCGTACTGGTCGCTTCCAGGTTTAGAATATGATAGATCATGTGCAGCTTGGAAACATGTTGACGGAATGAGCCGGCTTCGTCAATCGCTAGATTATCCTCACCTGGTTGCGTAATAGTTGGAAACACCTGCATGAGATTAATCCGTCCGCCTGTTCCGTCCAAATTGATTGTTTTCCCGCCTTGATCCTGCGTGACAGCCAGAAACTCTCCCGACTTGTCAAAACCCCGGATATAGTTCCCTTTGGCCGCATTGTCCCGGAGAATGCGCTTAATAAGCGTTGACTTGCCGCCGCCTTTATCGCCTGCAATAAACACGTCATAACTGAGCCGGCGGTTTGTCTTATGAAACATATCCCAATAGACCGTGCCACGCGTCCGCGTCAGTCCGTAAAAACCCGCAGTTGGATCGCGCAGACTGGTCACATTGTGGGCAAAACCGATGCCCATCACTTCAGCTGGTATTTCTACGCCCTCCCGGTGTGTCCGCAAAATCTTTTGTGTCGGGGCATCCAGAAAAAGTGACTGCCATTCCTCCTTCGCTTCCGCGAGAAAGACCTGGCTTTTGTAGCCGTCGGTGTCCAGTTGCTTCACAATCTCACCAATTCTCTTTTGTAGATCCGCCCGGGTGGCCGCATGAAGATAGATCCGTACTTGTACACGTTTGATGACCTCCCCATTTTGCCGGACATCCAGGCCGAGCTGACGGAGCGTCGCCAGTTCTTCGCCAGCGACGTCGGCATCCTGCTGATGTGTCGCCTCTTTGACCCGTGCAGCGAGTTCGTCAGTAGAATACTTGATCTGTGCACCATAGTCGATGCTCGTCTCAGTCATCGTGTCGACGGTGACGATCGTGTCCGGCAGACTGGTAATGGTGTTCAGCCAGTAAGCGGAAAACTGAAAGGGGAACCGGTAAATATGAATACAGCCCTCATAGCCATTTCCTTTCCGGATAAAGAGTTCGTCCTTGAAGGATAGCCCGCCTTGCGGTTGCGTGTCATACACGAACTGCAGGTCTTGTTCAATGGACGGCATGATGCTCACTTCCCTTCTTTTTATCCGCATTCTTCAAGGCTGCAGCATCGCTGCACGTGGTCAGTGCATAGGCAATGCACTCAAAGAACGCGCGCCGCCCCAGGGGGACTTTTTCCGAAAGCATCGTCAGAAAATGAGCGAAGGATGTTTCCTGAAAATCTTCCTCGTAGAGAGGAACTCTGGCCATGTACTCCTGACTTTTATTGGACGGCCGAAGAACCGCACAGCGGCAGTTTTCGCCATCATGAAGTTCACGCATTTTGCTGCCAGGCTTCAGGTAGCAGAGCCGTGCACCGTCCGGATCGTAAAAAACACGACCAAGATTCGCATTGCGCACATACTGATTGACCTCTTCGCCCGATGCTGCTTCAAGCGTTTGAACAAGTAGTTCAATTTCAAAATCATCTCGTTCGAAAATACCGGCAATTTGAAACTGCAAAATCTCACCTTCCTAGTTTATTGAGCTTTAAAGAACGAGCCTGCCGCCTGTAGACCGTGCATCCCCCCTTTTTGGTATGTAAAAAAGGGAACGGCCGAAGCCGTTCCCAGATCGTGTGTATGTTATTAAAGAATGTGCTCCGCGGCCGCCGCTCGATTGTTGTTTACGGAAGGATGGGCTTTCGATCGCGGGGGCAACGTGTAGGATGGTGTCGCTTCTCGATCCGGAGTCTCGTTTTTCGTTGAGATCTGTTGACGTAAGGCGTGGACATCCGACGCACAGTCCCCCAGATCCTGATCGAGGAAAGCCTGACGCTTGGTCAGCGATGCCGGAGACGTCGCCAGTGCGGCATCACGTTTGATCAGATATTGTCGGAACTGTTCGGCTTCCCGTTCTCCCGGCTCGCCATGTCCGAGAACAGGCCCCTGCTTCAGCCAGGTATTCAGTGCCTCCCGTCGCA
The DNA here is from genome assembly GCF_036598985.1 of Sporolactobacillus sp. KGMB 08714. NCBI lineage: Bacteria > Bacillati > Bacillota > Bacilli > Caryophanales > Sporolactobacillaceae > Sporolactobacillus > Sporolactobacillus sp. KGMB 08714. The sequence goes on along the minus strand of NZ_JAUUBW010000074.1, from coordinate 38,753 downwards.
ATTGAAAACGGGCATCCGGAGAAAACATAGCATCACCAGCAGCGAGCGCCTGTTTGTCGATCGGGTAATATTCCCGGCCAACAAAATCATTGAACACGATCTTCTGATAGTTCAGACGATACGCTTCGGCAATCCGCTCATCTCCTGGGCGCGGAGGGCCCTTGGGTACACTGCGATGAAGCGCGACCCGCTTAGCCACCGCATCAGCGTGCGTGGCAATGCGGCCGTTCAGGCTGATGAAGCCGTCGATCAGTTTGTCCTGCAGCACCGTCTTCAGCTGTCCTGGAGTTGCTTTGACCGCTTTCAGCCGTCGATCCGCCTGATTTTTCAACCGTTCCATCCGATCGACCAAGCCCTGTTTATAATCGCCCAGTCGCTGCCGCCAGCTTTTGGCCGGTGTTGGTGCCTCACGTTCAGCAAAATATTTGTCCAAGAGACCATGCACTTGTTTCAAATGATTGTCCAGCAGCCGTTCAACATCTTTAGCCGAAAGCGTCTCTGCTTTGGCTTGATCGATTTTTCGTTCCAGTCGGCGTTCCAGATGACGATACACACCCAGGAGATGGCGGTTGGTCAGGTTCGCCACGGCCAGATCTTCCAGGTGCGGGCTGGGCGCAGGGCGCTGATTCGATCGTGTGTTTCCTGCTGGCCAGGTGGCCGTCGGATGCGTTTCCCCCGAATCTGCCTGTTTCGATTTGATCGTTTCCGCCTGTCTTCCCTGTGTTTTTTCTGCGGTAACCTGTTCTGCGTTCGTCCGATCCTCTTGAGGGTTAAGGGTCATATCCACCTGTTCCCGGGCCGCAAGTTCTTGCTCGGCCTTCTCGCTTTTCTCTAGGCGCGGGGGCAGGTAGGCAAAGAAACGATCGGAGAAGGCCTTCCACATGTCCTCATTGGCCAAGGATGGCGATACGCCTCTAAGAACATCCGCACCATAGAGATCTTCAGGCGGCTGGTTATCCTGTAAATTATCAAAATCAGATGCCATATACTCACTCCCTTTGTTTGTTTTGGATCTCAATCTCCCTATCTGATCGTGTCGGAGCCCGAATCGTGACAGCATCTTCGCTGGTCTGCATGGCAACAACTCCTTTTCTTGTACGCTCAATATCTACGGGGCACTGACTAAATCCTCGGTAACCGTCGTCTGATAGGAACCAGCATAGGCGCTTGCCGGCGCAGTCACGCGCAGGGGGGCGTTGATCGTATAACTGCCGGTCCCTTTTCCCGAGGCCGCCGAAGCCACGCTCACCGCGCTACCAGCATCGATCGCCTGATAGCTGCCGAGTGGGCTACCAACCGTCCCATCACTGCCGCTGATCGACGGTGTGCCGACCTGAAGAGTGTTGGCTGGCAATGTATGGCCATGACCGGAAAGCCGGCTCGCCTGCATCGTGACATGCCAGCCAGTGCCGCTGCCCCGGTTATCCTGCACACCGAAGGCACCCGTTGAAAAATTAAGCGTCTGACTCTTCCCGTTGTCAGAAGTTGAAGCAGACAAACTCGTCGATGGGGTTTGATTAATCCAAAGCAGGCTGCCCATATTGCTCACCGTGACGGTCTGGGTTGATACATTGCCCACAGCATCTTTGCTCTGAAACGTGTACGAACCATTCTGTAAAACTTTATAGGATACCGAATTGCTCGTGTGCCAGACACCGTCCGGAGTCTTTACTGCCTGAACGCCGGACTGACTATCGACTGCCTGAGCGGTCAAGGTGACAGGCGAATGGACGGTCGATGTCGGATTGCCGGAGACGGTGAGCGTTGGCGGAGAGGTATCAATTTTAACGGTGACCGTTTCCTGAGTCGTTTGACCTCGGTTATCAATAATCGTAAAAATATAAGTGCCCGCCTGATTGAGTGTCCCGGTGTAACTGGCGGCATTCACCGTCTGACCGTTTGGCAAGGTGATCGACTTGATTGTGAAATCAGATACATCGTTCAGCTGGTAGGCGAGCGGGTTCCAAGTGATGCTGGCATCGCCCGTATTAACAATCGGTAAGTTGCTCCACATGTAGAGGTCCATGGCAAAGTCAGAAGGCACCGTGAACGTTTGGTTAAAGCCAACCGTGCCATGAGCTTTGATATAGGCAAGGGTCATTGTGATTTCTGGCTGAAATTTTCGATTAAGATTAAATTCGCCATTGACGAAGGACAGCGTGTCATACATAAAACCGATTTGTAAATTATTGCTTAAATTAATATTGGAAGAATTAAAGGACACTGCGCCCGAAATCGTTATAGATTTCCCATTGTAACTCGTGTAATTGGGGAAAAGATAGGAAACGTTATCTCGATAATTCTGAACGCCCGTGACGGTTGTTCCAACTTGATTATCCGAAGTGATCGTGACGCTGACCGGCTGGGTCGTCCAATCACTGCTTGACTGGGAAACAATGATGTTGCTTGGCGGGTTAATATTGCTAATCGGAACGGTCAAATTGCGGAAGTTTCCAGCCTTGTCCACTGTTTTAAAGACATAGTAGCCATTGCTCTTGATCTTATATGAAAACGATGTAGCTGTTGTTTTCGTGCCATCGGGCAGCAGCGTGTAGGCCACTCCGGATGAATCGTCGGTTGCTGAGAAATTCAAAGCGTAGGATCCATTCTGCCGTTGCGTGAGCGCAGAACTATTTGTGACGGTCAGGGTGGGCGGTGTCGTGTCCGTTGTGCCATGGGTCGGCGTATACGGATCGTTGGAGTAATCGACGTCAGCTGAAGAATAGTTGATCGTGTTCGAATTGACAGGTACGGCTGACTCTTGGGCATCGTATTCCATCTCATCGATTGCATGCGTCGCAATAAGCAGAGCATAGCCATTTTGTTTGTTGACCACCTGCCATTCGACGGGCACACCGAGAAATTGGCCAAAATTAACAGTCTGGCCAATCGTGAGATTACTGGCCAGGGTTCCGCCTACACTGGCCGTAGGCTTAAGATTAAGCGCTGGGACGACCCCCTCAGATTGACAGGGCACATCGTAGTTGGCGGCATTTTTTTCGTCAGCGATCGTGACGACCGTGTCCCAATTACTAAGCGGAGCGAAGTCCGTACCCGTCCACCAATGATCATCATCTGGAACGCCGCGTAGGGCTGTTGCTTGAGAAGTCAATGTACGGTCCATGCTGTACCCGCGCTTTTGCAGATATTGGTACACGTCCCAAGCGCTCAGCAGGAAGACCTTATCGTTGACAAGGTGTGCTGCATAATTCGCGCCGCCACTCAACAAATTAGGAATTGAAAAAGTCAAAGACGAAGATTGTCCTGTGCCTACATTGGAAGCGTAGGTACTGGAGTTACCGGCGTTATACATGCTGCTATACGCCGGCGTGTAGTTCACCCGATGACGCGTGACAGCGATCGCATTTTGATCGGTCGTTGTAAACTCGTGCAGGAAACCTTCGGAAGAAGCCGTCGAAGGAGCAGCGCCGGTATAAGCAACCTGGCCTGCAGCTGCAGAACTGTTGAGAAATTCACGCAAATTGGATGAGTCCCACCAACTTGATCCGTCGACAGTCGGATTGTATCCTGTTGCACCGCCGACCGTTAAATTAAAATTGCTGTTCGCCGACGCGACCATCGGCCAGGCATCCAGAAAAAAAGAAAAAGCAAGGATGAGTGCAGCGGATAAACGGAGGAACCGGCTCCTCAGTCCTAACAGTGACATATCGCATCATTCTCCTTTTTTCGCTTTCTGGTCTTCTTCTCCATCATTTTTTCTCCGTTTCCAAAGGATAAATACTAAGAGCAAAGCCAAAATGATCACGAGGCTGACAAGGGTAGAAATAATAATGATTGTCAAATGATCATAGGGGGCCGCAACCGAACGTGTTTGCGTCTCGCGTTGATAATTCTCCACTGCTTGGTCAGGTACTGTGAATGAATAACGGTCACGAACCGTCTTTCCGTTCACTTCATGAATGATGTCCAACTGATAATCACCAGGAGAAAATGTTTTAGCTCCCCACGGAATGGAATACCCCACAGAGGAGCAGGGGGCCATATTAAAATCGTTGGCACGGCCGTCAAACAGCTTTTTTCCGGAAGCGTCATAAACTTCCCAGCTGAAATTCACGCCCATTGCAATCGTTGCCGATCTGTTCTGAATCTTAGGTAATACAATCGGCGTGCTCGTCGTGATGGCAACAGACGGTTGATGAAAAGTCACGTCCGCAGCCGGTGCCTGACCGACAATAGCCTCAATGCCAATCACGCGATCCACTTGACTGTGAATGACGATGGATTGATTCTTTGACTTTCCTGTGCTCGTCGTCTGGGAGGTTGGGGAAGAAAAGGAAAGGCCACCCAGTAGGACACCCGTGCTCAGGTGATCTGGAAGTTTAAGCGTATAGGTCACATCAAGCGATTGGCCAGCGGCCAGTGTGACTGACTTGGGCCCATAAAGCAATGGAGCCATCGCCCGACTCGGGTCTGTTAATCGTGAGTAAGGGAGACCCTTCTCTGCGGTGTATTGAATGCCTCCAAAGGTGGAGGTCAGGGCATTATCCCGCGTCATATTCACCGTTGCCGCGCGGTCTGAGGAATTATGCAGGGCAACGGTCAGCGGATAACTGTGCCCGGGCTGCGCCGCAAAACGAAAATACCCGAGCGCACTGGCCACTGAATCGGCCGGCTGCACATCAAAATTAAGTGACGCGGCTTGTGTCGGCAGTACTGGAAGTAAGAAAAAGGCAACCACAGGAATTAACACTAAATAAAAATAAATCTTTTTGAACATCATCAACTCTCCTTTTCATTTTTTGACCCTTATGACCTTCTGAATGGCAGCTTTCACGCAAAAAAGAAAACTGAAATTCAGAAAGACACAAGGGAAGCCCTGTGTCTTTCGAAAACAGCCTTAAGGTGCAGTTGCCAGATCATAGACGATAGACGTTGTGTACGTGCCAGCAAAGGTATTAGCCGGGACATTAACAGTCAGATTCTTTAGTGCTGCTGTATAGCTTCCCATGCCGTTTCCAGCTGTCGCATCCAGCAATGTCACTGCACCGCTATCAATAGCGGCAGCTGCGCCTGTGCTGATCGTTGGGACCGCGCTCGATGTCTGATCAATCTTGTTGACAGACACCACCGGATCAATGCTTGCCGATCCAGTCGGCAGCGATTTTGAACCCGCTGCCACCTTGGGGCAGCTCGCCATGAGATGCCAGCCCGCGCCAGTTCCCGAAGCATCGGTCACGGACACATTGCCGAGTGACACCGCTGCAGACGTGTCGTAACCCGTTAATCCAACCGCCGGTAGCGTGACTGTGCTACCAGAGGGACCGTGCGTGCACCTCCATTAATCGTCACATTCGCGGTCTGGGTGGCCGTTGGGTCAGCCGCATGAGTCACGCCAAGGCCAGAAATAAAAATTAAGGCAGCCACAAAAAGCGCGACTGCCGTTTTCAAAAATTGATGATGAACTTGTACATGAACCATTCAGATTTAAACCCCTTTCCTTGAAATTCACCGACTCACATTCATCGACTTCAGCCTTTTTTCCTCTCACCTCCTTCAGCGGCTCGGCGTCAGTGACGCTGACCTTGGCTTCGATTTTCCGGATAATTTTGAAGACCGTTCTGGCAAACTGTAAACGGCTGAAGCCTCGGATTTTGACGATTCATTCTGGCGTTGCTGAGGTTCTCTTCCTAATTTGTTTTCCAGAGTAGAAATGAAACTTAACGACGTTTCGTGGACCTCTCCGATCAGTTTCTTTTTGTCGTTCAGAGTTTTATTTTTCGTCCAGCTGGCCAGATAGTGCAAGGATTCATTTTTTGTATCAATTCCGAAGTGGCTATGAACGACATAGGCCGTCATCTCCGCTTGAAATTCCTTCTGCCTCATGGTAGTCTTCCCCAGCTTGTCCACCGGATGAAGGGCCGCGTGTGCCAGTTCATGCGTCAGAGTCGTCGCATTCTCAAATGGCGTGTTCCGTGGGTTTAGTTGGATTTTTTTAAGCGTCGGGATAAAGACGCCCTTCGCCGCACCACCGGTATAAGGGCTGCTTTCGTCGATCGACATTCCCAGATTTTTGGCCACCTGACGCAATCCTTTCATCCAACGGTCGAAGTCCTTGATTTCTCCGGTGATATGGCGATTAGGGAAGAGTTCCGGCAATTTCTCAAGTGGACAGGTGGTCTGGGAAATGTCAAAAACCGTTCCGGTCGTGAAACCCCTGTGCGCCTCGATCTGGCGAAGCGCCCCCTCGTTAATCGCTCTGAGCTCTTCTGCAGTCGCCTTCCTAAGCGGCTTCCATTCGCCTGTCTTGGTTCGGAATTTGGCAGGTACCTGAATGGGCACCCAGATCTTTTGACCATGCTCGCCTTTTCGGACGGTATAACTTTTAGACTTCCAAAATGGATAGGAGCCGACCGCCACTGCACCGGGAAACTGCTTTTGAATCAGTGCAGCGTTCGCCGGCGAGTAGCGATAAAACTGACTCATAAACGATAGATATTCTTTCAGCTTCTCCGGATCGACAAAATAGCCGTCAATCGCTTGATCCATTTGGCCAATTAGGCCTTGGATCTCTGCTTTCTTCTCCTCGGGCGTTTTAGGAGAGTAGCGCCTATTCGGCATCGGGAACATCCTCCTCTGCGCCCGCGAACTCCGGAAGCGGAGGCTGCTGCATCCAAAGGACTGGCTGATCAGCTGCGGCGATCGTTACGTCGGTGTCTAGTTGAGCATTCGTTGGCAAAATGATTTCACACCTCTCATAATTGATTGTTGAAACTAAAAAGCACCCGCTTTTTATCGCGAAGTGAGAGCGCCTCCTGTCCCAGATGATCTTTAAACCGTTCCAGGTCCTGCAGACGGGTTTTCAGTTCCTCGATCGTCTTTCCAAAAACGAACAGATAAACGTTGCGCATTCGATGCTTTTTTTCGATGTAGCTCAGCTTCTCTAGCTCAAACTGCTGAATGCGTAGTCGATTCGGATCCGTTGTATGTTCTATCTTGTATTTCCAGTAGTTTTGCTGATCCTGATTGTCTTCCGGAAAGTTGAGATACACCTCTTTAAGCGGCGGCACATATAACTTATTTAGGTTCCACTGACCAGACGTCAGCGTATCGTACTGCATACTGTCCAGCTTATAAAGATCGTACTGCCGGAGCTTTAGGATCTCGATGAACCCGTCAATGAACCCTAATACCTTAGTTATCACATAGCCATCGTCCGTGTACCCGTGGACGGGGTATATCCGGTTGATTTGATCCAGTTCGGCCAGTGCTTTCTTCTCACGACGATTCGTTGGTTGTCGCTCTTTCTCCCGTTTCTCAATCGCGTTAAACGGCATTGCTCTTGCTCCCTTCGGTTGGTTTCACCTTTCCCGGCGGTAAAATAGAGCGGTAGACGCCATGATCGCGGAACAGAACGGTCAACGTTTCTTGAACCATCGTTTTACCCGCTGCGTGTCGGCTCGGCATGAGTAGCACATACACCGTCGTCGGAACCAGTGCCACGTAGATGTATGAAAAACCTGGCAGGACCAAGAATTTTGTCAAGAAAGCCAGACCCCCGCTGGCAAAGACGATCAGCCACTGTGCAATCGACAAGCCATATATACCCGGCTTCACCTGCAAATTGTGCGGCGTTTCAATAAACGTGCGCATGCGGCTCACTGTTTAACCCCCTTCTTCACATTTTTGGAGAGCCAGCCTGGAATGTTTGAAGCATTCATGGTTGTCTGGCTGATGTCATAGACCTCTCCTTGCTGAAAGTCCGTGACCTTCCCAGCTCCATCTTTTACAGGAACCGTCACGGTGATCGGCTGAGCACCTGACTGAATGGCTGCCCCGTGACTGTGCCAAAAGCTGGCGGAACCTACTGCCTGCGCGTTCGGAAACTGTTCTCGAATGCTGGCCTGGTTTGCCTTAGAATAAGCATGTAGCGCCTGCGGAACGGGTGGGGCTGCAATTGGTTGCGGTGAACTCGTAGCCGCAGTCGAGGGGTTCGCGCTCGTTGTTGAAAGAACAGGGTGCGAGGGCTGACTGCTCGACGAAATAGACGGAGTAGGCAAACTTGTCGGTCCAGAAGGCGGACTGTTTGGGCCGCTATCTGCCTGAGTTGGAATGCTGGCTGGGGGAGGCCCCGCAATCGAGTTATAGGTCAGGTCGCGGCTTTTTCGGTAAGCGCTGAAGGGCGCAGAATCTGAGATCCTTTGCGCCATGCCAGCATAGCTATTGGTGAGCTTCCGTCCAGCGGCCTGACCCAGTGTTTCGCGTGTCGTCGGCTGCGGTTCGGTGGCGGCGATTGCCTGTTTCCCTGCAGCGGCACGCTGAGCAACCGAAGCCGGCAGATGAACTTGACCGGTCCCTCTAACGGTGCTGATCGGTTGCGGTGAAAAATGCCCAAAACCGGAAAATGCTCCACTCGAATGAGGACCTGACGATCCGAGGGTCTCCGGACCGCCGCCGGCAGACGCATCGCCTAGAGCAGCAGTGGAGGTCCCGCCTATACTGCCGGAACTGTCGGGAATTGCAGCCCCCCCTTGATCCGAGTTGCCGAAAGCAGGAGTGGATTGGGAAGCTGCAGTCGCCAGCTGATTTCCTGCAACTGCAGCAGAAGGTTTAGTCGCAGCCGCTACGGACGGCCCGGCAGAAGTTCCCCCGGCCCCGGGGGTGCTAAAGCCGAGCCCTTTGGAAGCGGTAGCAATTTTGTCGCCCATTTTCTGAGCGGCCGCCTCGTCAGACAGCGGGGCTTTCATCTCGCCCAGTCCACCCGGCTGTTTGCTGTTGCCAGGCTGGGCATCCGGCTTGACATTTTTCGACTTAGATGGGTCGGCGGCGTTCGTCGCCTTGCTCTTAAATCCATCGAGAGCTCCCTTGCCTGCGCCCAATGCCGCGCCGCCGACGTTGGCTGCGCGGCCAGCCATTTTCTTGCCGACATCCAGTGCCTTTTTCCCAGCGTCGAGGGCACCGCCAGCGGCACGGGAAGCCAGAAAGCCGGCTCCCATGAGGCCCATTGCGCCTTTGATCGCACTGCTCATGCCGGCATTGATGCCAAACAATTCTTCGACGATGTTCGGTCCGTCGATAACCAGAAAACCAGCCGCTACCGTAAAGATCACACGCACCAGATCGCTGATTCCTTTGACACTGGAGATATAGTCCAGAAAAACGAAATAAATCTTCAAGGTCAGCGCCATCAGGTAGAGTACGATAAAAATGTTCCGGATTTTGAGGATCATCTTCTTTGTCCGCTGACCGCTTTCCAGATCGGTGAATGAGCTGCCAATCGCAATCGTTTTGACGAGGGCAAGTTCCATGCTCAGCTGGGCTACTTTGAACATCGTGCTCAACACGACGACCATGGTCATCAGCAGACTGATGATCATAAGAAACGGATGCCAGGAATAACGATAATACGCTTCATCCGCGGTAAACCAATGCGTCTGCATATCTTCGAGTGTCAGTTTCCCGGTGGAATTGCTAAGCTTTTTTGAAAAAATCTTTTTGCCATCATCAGACAGTGGCGAATTGTTGCCAGTATCCACCGCCTCATTAATATCCAGAACAGACACATCGCTGTCGCTTGAAATGTAGTTTTTACTGCTCATTTTACTGGCGTTGAATTTGGCTTTATCCAATAAGTAAAGATCAGTAATGTTGGATTTAATCACCTGTGTCCCGTCGCCCATTTGACTGCTCAAGCTCTTGGCTGAACTTAAACCGCTCTGCCCATAGTTGACCATCTTGTACATCTGCTGCATGCCCCAGGGCATCGCCGCAAAGAAAGTGACGATGACTAGAAAATTGACGATGAGCTTGTTATAATCCGTCCGATGCCGGATAATGATTGTCCAGCCTAAATAAGCAAGAGCCAGCCCTGCCATCGTGAAGAAAAAAGGCAGATAGGGCTTAATGAAGGCATTAAAACCTGAAGAATCATAAAATGCCATGAGTTTATAGGCCTGTGTGACCCCATTACTCAGGCTATTATCAACGGCGGAGAGCCCTTTAATGATTGACCAACCGATCCAACGAAGCAGATCTGTTCCCGGCGAGTTCAGGCTCAGGTAGTCAAGAATGCTCTTCAGCTTGGCTATAATTTGGCTGTCACTGAGCCCCATGATCAAGCCTCCTTTCTTTCTGAAAGCAGTGCAAGAATCTGCCGGATGCCGTCCTTCTGGCTTAGTGCCACATTGCCTTCATAGCCAAAAAACTGCTGAATCGCTTCAACGGTATCCAGCTGATTAAAGGTAGCCGCACGGTCCGGATCGAGCCGGGCAAAGGACTGCCTGAGCAGCTCCAGCTGATCGCCTGTTAGTACGGTTAAAATACCGGTTTCCGTTTCCGGAATGCCTTCAATGTGCTTGTCCTCCAAAGGATCACCTTCTTTCTTTTCCGGATGTTGAAAGTCAATGACCAGTTTATTAAGATCAATGTCCTTATGCGATCCCCACAGGTTCATGTCCTCAAATGTACTCGGGTGATTGAAACGATGCATCAAATATTCATACCGATGGAGCATTTGCGTACCCTCAGCAACATTCGCGAAAATCGGATACGGCTTGATACGCCGGCCCTTCAGGTCGCGGCGATGCTTCGTACGCAAAAGCACCCACTCGCCATCTTGAAGCGAAGAAAGCTCGTCCGGCATTAAAAGAAGACGCTGAGCCTCGCGCTCAGAAAAGACTTTGTCGATCGCCAGCGGATCACCCTGCCGATCCGGCGCAATAGCCGTCTGATTACCGAGCAGTTTGGAAAATTCCTCCGCATCTTCCGGACCGTCCGACATGATGTAGTAACGATTGCCGCAAGCCCCAATAATCGCCGCGGCAAGTTCCTTGCCATATTTGTCCTCCAATTGTGCCCGGCTCTGAATGATTAAATGATAGAGAATGTTTCGGCTCAGACCGACATTCATCGCTCGCGATAAGCCTTCGATCGCTGGGATGTTAGCGGCTTCTTCCAGCACATAATGGACACGTCGGGGTAGCCGGCTTTCCTTCGACAGCGTCGCCTTTTCGCTCAGCACAGCATTGGCCTGGCTGAGAAAAGTCGAAATCAGGCTGTAGTTGGAGTCGTCCCAGTCCGGATAGACAATGAAGAGGGCGACAGGCTTCTCCCCATACGCCATGTCCTCAAAATTCATATCGTTCTGCGCGGTCATGCGTGCAATCGTGTCGTAAGCGTAATTCTTCAGCTTGGCCATCGTCCCGGTAAAGATCCCGGACCGCGTGACCCCTTGTGAGAACTGCACCGTGCCGTACTGCAGCTTAGCCGGATCATTCACGGGTAGGTTGGCAAAAAACGAATCCAGATCTGTCATTCCATTTTCATCCGGATCGCTTCCCAGTTCATTGAGCATGACTGTGACTGTGTACATCGTGATGCACTCCGGATGACCAATCTTCTTACAGATTCCGCAGACAGCCAGGATCAGGGCGTTCGTCAGCGAGATGCTGGACTCTTCCCACATGGGATCTTTGGCGTTTGGGTTATGGAACAGCGAATAGGATAGTGTGTTGCACAGCATCTGGGCCTTCGCGTAATCACCTTTCAAATAAGCCCTTTTGACCAGTTCCAGCGGGTTGTAAGCAATTCCCTGATACGGCAGGAGCAAGTTGAATACCTTCACGTCGTAGCCATGCGCGATGAACTCGGCCCGGGTATTTTTCAAAATATCACCCTTGATGTCAGTAATGAACGCCGAATCTTTTTCCTCCGCGCGCATCACGGCATCCAGGAAGGGATACGTGAACGTTTCTGTCTTGCCGGATTGTGTCGAGGAATCCACAACGGAGTGCGTGTTCATCGTTTCAATGTACAGCGTGTGCTGGTGGTGCAACACGGGATATCCCGATTGTCCCTTGTATTCCTCATCATTGTCCGGAATGGCTTTGTACTGTTCCTGAACCTCTTTCAGCGTGGTCCAGCGCCGCGTGCCCTCCGTACCCAGGTTGATGTCTCTGTAGGCGATCCGCATCTTATACAGTCGGATCGGCAAAAAGATGGCCAGAATAATTGCCACGACAACATAAACCAAGAATAGTGAAGGAACAGGCGTTACGAGCCAGGACATGCATCCCGTAAAGAAAGAGGGACGCTGCGCGACTTGGCTAGCTGCAGTCGTCAGGGTTGTGTGAAGGTATCCTGGCAAACGAATGACCATATTCAGCACGAAATTCACGGCCAGTGTGGCAAGAATGACTACCCCGATGGCATAGGCCGTTAAGAACCACGGCGTCGCCAGAATCCTCTTCCACTGTTTGTAACGCTTGTTCATTGCCTCTGCCCCCGATTGACCGGATCAGCGGCTCGACGAAGTTGGCGAAATAGCCGGATGATCTCAATGCTTAGCGCCCCGGCTCCCAGAACATAAACTGGCCAGGATGTCAGGTGCGGATGAAACAGCCAGGACAGCGTCGAGCCCGAAAACAAGTTGGGCAGCTTTATCTGGAACAGATGTCCACGATGTGCCTGCGCGAGCAATGTATGAAGCATGTCAGGCAGCTGGCCAGTCAGCGTTAATCCGATATTCGCAACCACATAAGCCAAAAACAGAACAGCCGCAAGCCAGAACGGCCACACGTAAGGACGCAGCATAAAGGCAGGCCAGTTGGCTCGGTTTTCATTTTTCTGCATGAACCCATTCCTCCCTTCAGTGCATCCCGAACTGACTCAGGACCTGATTTTTTAAGTGGACGATAGTCTCCATCGCTTGATGAGCCTGATCTGGATGTTGCCAGTACCACAGTCCGCTTAAAAAGAAAGCGACGAGCACCAGCCCGCCGATCCAAGTTCTCCCATGCCCGCTGCGCACCTTCGCCGTTCGGGCTTCCTTCAGCTCACGGGCCAGCCGTTCCTCGTGCCGGGCATCTTCCTCCACCTGTTTTCTCACCCGTTCTCGGTCCGCTGCCAGCTCTTCGTAGAGCTTTGCTTTTTGTTTTGCTTGCTCAAGTTGCACGTCCAGTGCTTTGATCCGTCGTTCCTCTCGTCGAAGCTGCGCCGCCTGATGGTGTTGAACCATGATTTTCATTCCGGTTGCCGTGGATTTAGCGACTTGCTTGACCGCTTGCTTCACGACAGGCCCATACTTCTGCCAGATTGTACGGCAAGTCTTGAGCCTACCGACCAAGCGTTCGAATGCGCGTCGACCCTTGGCAGGAACGTGGACGGGTTCTCCACGTTCCTGATTCGGCTCCTGGCTGACCGCTGCTGCCGGCTCTTGTTTCTCGTTTCTATTCACGTCACTAGCTGTATGGGTTGTCCTTTCGTTTGGAGCCTTTGGACGATGCCGATCCTTTGGCAGTCGCACACGAGAGGCATGCGTACGCACTTCCCTCCGACGATCATCACCCTTGGGCTTTCGCCAGAATGCTAGTCGAGAGAAAAACCGGCCACTTGGCACACACGGTGGAACATCGGCCGGTTCAGGCTCCTCTGGTGCTCGCATCGCTTCAGCTACTCGCTGGAGCAACCGGTCTTTGTCCGCTTCCGGCTCATCGACGAACACAGTCGTCAGCGCCTCCTGTACAAGAAACAGCAAGTTTGTTGGCTGTCCAACTCCGATCAGATGACGGTCTTTAAAAAGTAGGCGATTCCCATCATAGATCACATAAACGACTGCCTCGCTAGATCCGGCAGCCTGCGCCTCCTCCTCCAGTTCCTTTAAAATTTCACTGGCACGGCGAATGGATAGCGGTTGATTTTTCTTCACTCGTTTTCGTAGACGCCGGCTGGCTTCAAAATAGACAGTTAACAAACAGCCCACCCTCTTTTAAAATTTCAGGTTGCCTTGCAGCCACTGCGAAATCGACAGAGAGCTAATGCAGACGGCCAGCCCGATGGCTACGTTGACCATGCCGTCTTTGGCTTCCTGAATTTTCTGTGGATTTTTCTGCATATAAGCAATGCCGTAGATCGACAACTTCAGTGCGGCATAGGCCCCGCTGATTGTGGTAACGAAATTTAAACAGGCAATGATAATATTGACGACCCCTGATGGCATATTAGTCCCGACCCTTCTTCTGTTTTTCGATGAATAAATTCAGCGCCGCATCCAGCGTCGGCACGCCTTCCTCAATGACCCTCCGGTGCTGAGTGTCCAGCCAGTCCTCGTAATCTTGGCCTTGTGCCGCCAGGATTTTGACGGCCATTTCCTTCCGCTTGCGCCTTTCCGCGCGTTCCGTTTTCTCTGACATCCGCAGCCCCCTTTCGTTGTTTTCACAGCCTAATTCAGCTGCAGCTCGACGCCCTTCTCATGGGGCACGAGCCGCTGGATATGAAAAACGCGGAGCGAATTGATCACTCCGCAGTAAAAAACGACCGACAAGCGCCCCATCTTCTCACTTGTCGGCAAATGTTTGACCAGAACTGGCAGTCTGTCTGGCTGCCAAAGAAAACGCTTGTCCCGGTCAATTTGTTGATATTCCTCGTAATCCACGTTGATCGTCAAAACAGACCTCCCCATTCCTTTTTTCCTCCTGACTGATCAGCCCTGCCAGATCGTGTTAAACCAGTTCCACATCGATGTCAGCTCAGTCGGTAGATGCCCAGTCACCGATGTATAAACAATGAGAGTCGCTGCCAGTCCAACGACAACGACTGCGACTTCCATAATCCAGGTCCGCACGTATTTCACCTCCTCTAAAGAAGATTTTTAAAAATATATAAAAAGCCCTGAGATCCAAAGGATCAGGGTCTTTTAAGCAAATATTTGAATGTTTGGGACTCGAATGGTTCAATCAGTTCCATACCGAACGATGCCCCTCAAGAACCGTCCCCCCGGACTAGAGAAACGGCTGATCCCGAAATGGTTTGCGGAGGCAGTTGAATATTGAGCAGAGTCAGCCGTTCCGGTACTTTGACCTGATAGTTGATCACGCTGCCATAAGGCTGTGCCCCGTTGCCGCTCTTGCTTTCCAACCGATAGCGTCCCCCGTACTTTTGTTGGTCATAGGCGTTGATTTCCGTCATCGCGCTGCCAGTCAGCCCTCCGTTGCGCTGAATCTGATAGTCGACATACTGCCGGAAATCATACGCCTGACTGCGCTGTGCCCAATATGCTGCAGACGTACCAAGAGCGGCGATCAGAATCGCAAAAATAATCAGCGTCGCGATATTCAGTACCCAAGTTCGCATAGCTTACCTCCCCTCCTTAACCGTGAAAGGTCATGATTTTGCCAAAATTCGATAGGTAACTGATCAGCGAACCGGAAAAAGGGATCAGCATGCCGAGGAAAATCGCGAAAGCCAGGTAATTAAAGCGAGCAATTCTCATCTCGCGAATTTTTTTCCGATTTCTGAACAGCTCGTCGCTGGCCATCTTAGCCAAATTACGCAGCACATCTGGATCTTTGGTATTCTGCTGAAACTCAAACAGAGCCGTGCAAAGTGTGCGCGCTTGATCACTCCCCGCACCGGCACGTTCGCCAAATTCCCAAAACACTTTAATGTCATCCGGCTGCTCAATCATGCGACCAATGAGACGATGTACATCGTCCGCGATCGGGATCTCTGGATTCTGCTTAAGCGCCTGTTCCAATGCGTCAGTGAAGGAGGTCTGTTCCGCGATCGGCACGAGAACCCGGAAATACAGGGCAAAATTGACGCGCCGCTTGATAATCGACAGCTGGGCAAGTTGCCGAATGTTGACGTAGTGAAACTTCCAAATCAGAAAAGCAACACCCAGCGCAATGACAGCCGGAAGCACCGATCGCACAATCAGGGCAAAAAGGACGGCCAGCAGAAAAAGTAAAAGCGGCACAAGCAATCGTCGGCCCCTTTCCCGTTGTCGTCCCTTTTCCGTTGCATAAACGGTTTTTAGCAATTCTTCATAATCCGGCTCCGACAGTTTCCCGGACAGCCAGTTTAAGACTTTCAATAGTTGATCTCCTCCACCTCGTCATCGACATAGTTTTTGAAGAAAATACGATAAATGATGCCAATGTACACGAAGTACAGTGTGTTGCAAAACCAGCCGGTCGGCTGGTGGCTGTACAAGTTGATCCAGTTTTCCAGCGTAAATACATGGCTGAGAACGAAGAAAGCAAAGAACGTCATGAACAGCATGATCAAGAGCTCGCTCTTCGGCCCCTTCTTGTCCTCGATAAAGGTTTCACGCTCTATGAGGACCTCGTTGTGCTGCCGAGTGATCTGATCGAGCACGTTCGTATTTATTCGGCCAAAGGCAAAAATCGTCGCAATTTGTTCCAGGTAGTGAACAAAGGAAATGTCCTTTTTGTACTGCCTTTTGAGCGATTCAATGGCCGTGATGCCCTCTTTTTCGCTAGCTGACCGCAGCCTCCCAGTGAGCGTCGTTAGCTGCCCGCCCAGCTCCCCAAGCGTGATGCTCGCAATTTCATTGAGACAACTGACGAAGGACCGAGCCGGGTTTTTAATCATCTGCGTGAATGTATTCGTGAAGCGGTCTCGCTCCCGATAGGATTGCATCTCATAGACGCGGTGTGCTTCAGCCGGAAGCACCCACAGATAAGTGCCCAGTACGCCCATCAGTCCATAAATGGCAGACATCCACCAATAGCGATAGAGAATATATGACATGATATAGAGCGCGAGAAAGGCAATAACAAACCGGGCCAAGAGTTCACGGGCCTGAATCTTATGTCCATACTTCTCGCGCCAGACGTTGATTTCCTCAAGCGTCCAGGTTCGCCGTTTAAACGTTGCCAAACACCTCCTTCAGTTCGTCCGTATCCACTTCATCCACATCCTCATAACGCTCTAGGAGCTGGCCGCTAAGAGGAAAAAACGAATCGATAAACTGGCCGTTCCGACGTTTACGACGAAAAATCGGACGGGCCGTGCAATCCGGATAAAACTCAATGACCTCGGACAGCCAGCGGAGCGTCTGCCCGTTCTCCTTCTTTTTCTTCAGGTAGCCGCCGATTGGAAAGGCGGAATAGATATTCTTCAGCATCCTTTCTTCATTCACGCTGTGATACTTCGTGATCATGCTGAGCAGGCGATCGGGAATCATCGGCGCGCTGAGGGTGTGCAGCGTTGTAAAGACGTGCGTGCCCCCAATCGCACCTTCCACTAGTGTGCCGGTTTCCCGGCCGCGGATCTCGGATGGCATGACCCATACGGCATCGTTTCGAAAAGCGTCCTCAATACTTTCTTCATAATTCGCGCCCGGACCGACCAACCACTCATAAATGTTCAAGTCCGGAAACAACATCTTAGCATGGGTTTCGTCCTCATCTTCCAGCAGGATGATCTTTTCTTCCGGATTGGCCTTGGATAAAACCAGTTTTTGAAAAGAGGTCTTGCCGGTCCCCATGTCGCCAGCCAGAAGCATATTATTGTGAGCCCATAAATTTGAAGCAAAAAATCTGAAGATGCTAGGCGGGCAAAAATCTTGGATCGTCGCCTCCGTCATCACCAGCCCCGGACGCGACAAGCGAATGGAAAAAGTCGGGCCGCTGACCGTCATGGACTGATTCCGGGCTGACAGACGCTGATTGCCGATTTGTCCGGACAGACGCGGTTCTTTTTTGCTGAAATCCTTCTTAACCCGGGAAGCCGAGCGCTGAAGTAGGCGATTAATATAGTCATCATTCACCCGGGGATCTTTAATGTAATAAAAGCCGTTATTGGTTTTTCGAAACAACCGGGAACCGTTATAGCCAACATCCGTGTTCTTCGGATCCTGTTGCAGTTCTTCAAGAATGCCCAGCCCGACAATTTCCTGCACAGCGTAATTCGCCTGTGCTTCCGTTTTGACGAGTTCTGGAAATTGCGTCATGATAACTGAACCCAGATCAGCTCGTGATTTTGCATCACCATCGTAGCATTCGTTCATCAGCTTGGCGTGAGTAATCAGCAGCTGATCTTTTATAATTTTTAGTGTGCTGGGCAACAGTTTGCCTTGTGAATCCTTAACGCCTTCCATTGAAATCTCCTTTCGTTTTAGTTAGACGCGGTGACGTTAGCCACATACGTGGTATGGTAATCATTACCCTTGCCGTCGTGAATCTTAATTTTGATTGCCTTCACCGCGCCCGTCTGGCTGTCATTTAGAAAACCAAAAGTATACTGCACCCCCGTCAGATGAATCTCCATGTTTTTCTGAAACAGTTGTTCAAAGTCTTGTTTAAACGCCTCCTCGTTTAGCCGCAAAACGCCCGGATCGGCCCTCGACCGCTCGTTCGCATCGACGATCACTGCGGTTTTTGCGGATTCGGTCATGTCCATGATGACTTCTTTGTGCTTGTCATCGAAAGACAGCCAGGTATTGAGCACAACCATCAGTGCGCTCCAAATAATGAACATGAGAAAAAAACGCGTGTAGACATTCACGTGTTCTCCTCGCCTCCCTTCGTGTTTCTGAAAACAAAAAAAGGGCCATTCAAATGAACTGACTTTTGAATGGCCCTGCAGGGCTTGTCCGCTGTTGTTGCATGGAAATAAAATTCTTTACTTGCAAACCTTGTTTACTCTCACAAGCGATTTACTCAAATATCAACGACGGTGTTGAGCATTTTATTAATATCTGTATTTAATTCCTTCAATTGTTGGATCGTGGTCTTTGCATTCTTGAACTTATGTTTTTTTACCTGTTCATTGAGATCGGCTTGTAGTTGTTCTTCGTCGGCTTGAAGCGTGTGTAGATCGTGTAAAACGTTTTGAAGGGACAGATGTTTTTTCATAACAGATCTCCTCGTATCAGTTAATCGTTCTCGATCCACTGCTCGTCGCTTTTTGTCCATCCAGGCGGCAGCCCATTCGGGAACGGATTGTCCGTGTTCACCGGTTCCATGAGGAGCTCGTCTTTATTGATCGTCGAACTGCCCATCCAGGCGTACATATAGGCGACAAGCTGCAGCTGATCCTGAATCTTCAGCGTCACTTTATTTACGCCGAGCGGATTCGTTGAATAATCCACGTTATAGGTCGCTGGAATAGTCTGCGACTTGTCTGGCCAAATCGGCGTGTAGAACTCATTGTGACCATTGTATAGTTTTTTCTTGATGCGCGAATCTTTAGCGGCAGCCTGCTCGTCAGTGAACAAATGTCCTGTGTCATCTTCGACGTTCATATGAGGAAAGACGAAGGACTCGTCACGCCAATAGTTGCTGCCGTTGACAAACGCGATCCGTGTGGCCGTCATGGGCACATTGACGTCTCCATTTTTGACGGGATAATCCAAGTACGATTTATCTTGCAGCACGGAGGGAGCCTGGAAAGTAAAATCATCTTCACTCACCGGCGTTGCATAGTTGTAATTCACTCCCAGTTCATTTTGATAATCAAGACGAACGGTTGACGCAACGCCATATCCCGTTTTTGTCTTCGGCAGCGGTGTCGCGCTGTAGTTAAAGGTCTCATATATCTGTGTCATCGACTGCTTCGGTGCAATTTCCGTCATCACGACCCGTTTCGCTTGGTCCAAATCGTTCACGCTATTTTTCAAGTTAAGTGTCACAGTGTCTTCCGAACTCGTATAACCGTCCGTCGTTAGCTGTGCGGCAGCCGTTGTGTCGTCCTCAATCTTAACGTCATTGGCATTATAGTTTTCAAACTTGACCGTATAAGGCTTGTGCGTATTCTTCACAAGTCCGCTTCTGGATGAAATCTTAAAGGTGAGATCTTCCGGCAGCGAGGCTGCGGTATAAGTCTGTGTGGCAATCCGTTTTGAACCTTGATAGAGCGAAACGGCAATTGGGCTCTTGGACATGTCAGCCAGTGAAGAACTGTAGTTAAAGATTTTATTCAGCTGAACGCTGACCGGCAGCCCATCGGCAACTGGAGCTGTGTAGATCTTCAGATCTTTAAGGCCCGTCTTGATGAGTGGAATATCGTAATAATAATTGATCGTGATGTTATTCCGACTGATCGTACCTGACTGAGAATCTCCAGATTCTTTGACATAACGGTAGGTATATTCACCGTTTTTCGTTTTAAAATTTGTCGGTGGGGCCTCCGAATAATGATCGCCTTGATGCACACTGTAAGATTTCGAAGACGCTATCGGCTTGCCGGTTCGGTTATCCAGATAGTTGACCGTCACTTCTCGTCTCAGCTTATACCCAAAAGTGTGGTCGATACTGTTGCTTGGAACCTTTCCCTTCCACGGTGCGGTGCTGTCCGCGTCATAAGAATCGCCGCCTGACGTGATCGTCTTCGGCGGCGTGTAACTGAAAGAGGAACCGATTGTTAGGGTATTGGTGTCGTCACTCTTTACCTTATTTCCTGTGTAATCGTCCACATAGTGGCGTGTAACCTTTTCGGTTCGTGTCCAAAAATGGACAGTAAACCCTGCTTTTGTTGTAGGGTCGTCCACAATAAACGGACTGGCTAAAATTGTTTGATAGCTTTGGTTATATGGAATATATAAAATAGATGCAATTGTTGCTTCCCAAGCATTCACATTACCCGTCTTATAATCAGAATTATACGATAACGGAGCGGTAAAATAAAAAGACTGTCCGCCCTTTACTTTAATTGAACCACCCTTTTGTACTTTTCCTCCGATGACATGAATGGTTATACCGCTGGGAATGTTCAAACTAGCATAGCTAGCATTGGATCCACTTACCTTTATTGTTCCCGACTTTTGTACAGTTCCGGATATGTTGGATGAAACATATCCGGTATTAAAAGAAATATTATATCTCGGTGCATCTTGTTGTTCTGCATGTTTAATCAGACTGGCTACGAAAGAATCGCTATTTGAAGCTGATTGTGGCACGGTTGTCTGTCCATTTTTCCAATTATTTAAGGCCACCCATGTTTTTACATAATCCGTTTTTGATCCATTGCCTTTATAACCTCCCCCTCCGTATCCGTAATAAAGAAGCGAAGTTATATGAAAATCATAAACGTCTGTTCCATTGTTATAACCTGTTCCATTTGAAGTGGGAGGCAAATTACTTTCTGCATAGCAATAAACAAGATTGCTACCATTTAATAAATATGCAGTCGTATGGTAATATCCTGCAGCATCCACCCACGTATAATCCCCAGCGGCATGAATTGTCGCCGCCTCAGCCTGTTTAGCAGGATTGAGTATGGGAAAAAGAGAAGATAGAATTAGCAGGGATAAAATAAATAATCCCTTTATTTTTTTTCCCAAATTTTTGCGCCTCCATTTGAAACCTTGATTGAAAGATATGGTCAACCTTGATGCTTCGTAACTCAAAAACCCGTTTCATTTCGAAACGGGTTTTTTTTTAAGCTCCAAAAAACATACAGACCAGAATCACTACATAAAAAACCTCAGCTGATCCTTCCCTATATATAAAAATTTATGATTTAAAATGACTAAAATCCCTCCGTCATTTCGGCAGTTTTCAAAAAGAAAAAGGCCCCTGTCTACTTGAGAATATAACTGAGGGAAACAGTTCCTTTACCGGCAATTCCTGACAAGCGGAACTGACCGATTATAACGACGAGATCAATTCATTTCACACCGTCATCGAAACTCTCTGTTAGGTCGTGACCTTAATCCGAACTGATCGAGTAGTCTAAGGTTAAACAAGCCGTTGCAAAAGCAACTAAACAGGGATATTTATTTACCGCCTCCATGTACTTATTTGCCAACGCCAGTAACAGTGTAATGAACGCCCCCGCTGTTAGTTCCGCTATATATCTGGCTTGTATGTCCGGAATTAATTTGATTAATTACACCTGTTAAATCAGTCGAAGTAACACTTGTTGACTGACTGCCACTTGAACGATGACTAGTGGATCCAGTGGACGATGAACCCCTATAAGCCGTACCTGACGATCTTGAAGTTGAAGTTACGCTATTGTGACTTGAATATCCACTACTCTTCACCGGCGAACTTGGTTGAGCTGGAGCAGAATACGATGCTTGACTCGATCCACTAGAAGAAGAGGAAGAACTTGTTGAACTGCCCTGAGTTACCTTATCCTGCTCAGAAATAGACGATGACGGTTTATTTGCACTAGCAGGAGTAGAAGAAGTAACAGATTGTTTAGCAGCAGTCGGATGATTTGTTACGGTTACAACGGCAGTTTTTGCTTTTTTAGGGGTCGTTTTTTCTTGGCTACTACTTTTGTCAACTTTTTTTGTCGCTTGAGCCTTGCTTTGTTTTGCAGCGGTCGTTTTCGCCAAATGCGAAGGCTGAGAAGCAGCATATACTAGCGCGCCACCACCCCCACCGATAATCAGCACAACGGCAGCTACCACAGATAGAAAGACAGGACGATGTTTCAACCGTTTGACTAGAGCCAACATTTTGGTCTTCAACGCATTGTCCTTCACCGAAAAGTGTTTGCCTTTCATTTGTCCCACCACCCTTTTATTTCATATTTGTATGTTATGTGTCGGTCACTGGGATGTCTGATATAGTTCGATGGTTTTATTATACCATAATTTACCTGATACCAAATTCAGTGCCGATAATAATAATCGCCACAATCAGATAACGAATAGACTTGTGGCGTATGTACGGATTTTTAGCAGTGGTTTATTCCGTGAACTCTATCTCAGCACAGTATCTGACAAGCGCCGGAAGTCAGCAGAAACACAGATGCATATCAGATCTGAGAATGCGCAGCCATACCTGCTGTCCCGATTTCGGGTCATCACACCAGGAGATCCATCTCAATCCAGACGCATTGCATGGCTACGGATTTATACGTCTGGAGGGGCCGCTACGTCCCTGTCTATTTGTCCGGCGCGTCGTCGGGTTACTGATTCATCACCTCCTTAAAGATCCATTAATTAATGGATCACCATATATTTTTTCTTTCTCAATTGAGGATAGGCCCCCTCAATGGCCCATAGGTTTTTAGACCATCTCCCCACGCGTTTAGCAATCACTTGTCCATTTCCATTACGTACCGTGCGTATTTCTTGATATACGCTGTCAATCGGTCGGATGCTTCCAGTTTCCAAAAAAACAATAAATTTGCCATCAATCTCTCCATAGTTGCCATTTTTCATGCGAACGCTGTCTCCTAAACGCTCAACCTCTCTCGGCGTAAAGACACGTTGGATCGGGTTTCTCTTTCGCATGTGTCTCTGCATTCCTCCTTTCCAGCTAATTAAAAAAGCCATTCAGATTCTGTTTACGATCCGAATGGCTCCGTCAGTTGCGCGACATCTTGCAACAAACTACAACCTCTACTGCTTTATAACCGACCGGTTTTGATTATAGTCAAAATGTCAGTTATAATTTGGTTGCATGGTTTGTGGCCGTGCACCTGAGGGCGGGTTCGTAAACAGCTGGAACTGTTTAACGAGCTATGGTCACTTCAGTGAGCGCCAACTCTCTGAAGGACTGCCCTCTTATTTTTTTGTCCTCACTAGCAAGATACACCCACACACGTTCGCTTGTAAAGAGCATTCTGCAAATTTATGTATATTTTTTCTCCCGAGTTACTTTTGAAGATGAAAGTTACCTTTTTCCCTGTATTGTCGCAGAAAAATGACTTTCAAAATAAATACCCGAAAATCGGTAATTGAGTAACCTTCAGAGCACTTAAAGTGTAAATTCAAAATATAAAAAATCCCCGCGCCGAAGTGCAGGGAATTAAGGGAATAGATTGAACAATCACAGTATAGACATTTTAATGATAAAAATACTTTTTAATCGTTCAGTTATCATTTTCCTGGACAACAACACTAATTTTTTGCTCGTCCTTCGTTTTTTCCCTCCTCAGCGCTCACGTGAATCTTGCTTTTTAGGAAGAGACTGGCCTTTTTTCTTAGGCGGTAAATCCACCGTAATCTGCTGTGCCTGTTGATTTTGGAATCGCCGGATACGATCCAGTTCCGTTTGTGATTCCTTTTGAATAAATCGGCTGAGCTCAGCCCCGTCTTCCTGAGCGAGGAGAGCGATATAAGTTGTTCGGTCCTGACTGCTGATCACAACCGGTGGCAAATCACTTTGTAACAACGAATAATTCATCAGCATCCGTCCCGTCCGTCCATTGCCATCAGAAAATGGATGAATACGTTCAAAAGCAATGTGCGCCTCACTGATGGTCAAGTAACGATCGGTCGCCTTTTCAGTATTTGTCAGACGGTAATTTAGATTGTCGACCCATTGTCGCATCAACAGGGGCGTTTCTGCAGCGCTGGCCGTGTGAAACTCTGCGCCAAGAATCGCGTTGTCTGATGTCTTGAACTGGCCGCGATCATGCTGCAGATGGTCAGTTAAATCTGCATGGACGCCCCTGACTGTCTCAATACTCAGCGGATGTTTCTGCTCCAGCTCTTCCAGTACAAAACGAAAGGCCTGTTCATGATTTTTAACTTCGTAAATTTCACGCAGATCAATACTCCGGGACGTCGGCGGTAATGTGTTATGCAGGATAATGGAGACCGTCTCAGCCAGTGAGAGAGTATTGCCCTCAATGGCCGTTGAGTGATGAGCCAAGCGGACCAGCACGTCTTTCAAATACTCATTTGGCAGTTTCAACAATTCCAATCATCTCCCTTTAGGATGCGCTCAGATATTTTTCGGATTAACTCCGTCAAATATATCGTTTTCCTCATTGCCGGTATCAGGGGCTAATGGAGAGTGATCGCTCTCCTCTTTTTCTTTCTTCATTGTTCGCTCCGTTTCCTCCAGCACCTGAGCTTGGACTGGAGGCACTTCCTGTCCTAACACATCCGCATAAAGTTTTTTCTGTACGTCGTAATCCATAACGTTCACATTACCGAATCGATCGACAAAGTATAACACCAGCATTTGCAACGAATCCCGGACATTGCTTTGCTGATCCATCCAGGCATTAATTTTCTGCTGTACGCCCGAATCGGCGTCATAACGCCAGAGATAAGAACCTCGTTCCTTTTTTATCATGATGACCAGTCCCTGCTTTCTTAGGCACTCACAGCAATATTCTTAGCAACATCCTTATAGAAGAGATGCTTATTCAGGCTGTCCATGCCCTTCACGTTCATGTCTACAGCATATTCTGCCGGCACCCACAAAAGCTTTGTATTGGCGTTTTCGGCGAATGTTTGAAGTCTTTCATAAAGCGTATCATAAAAAGCAATGCTACCACCGCCGTAAACCACAATATAATCAACAGATGCCGAAAGTTCCATAAATTTTTCTTCGACATCCTGCTGAATTTTATCAGCCTGTGCAAGCAAAGTCTCAGCAAAATATCCCTTAGCTTCAGCGTAATAATTGTTATCCGGATCGGAGAGGACATCCATGTACTGCTGACGGGTCAACTTTACGTATCCATTGGTTAAATCCGACAGCATTTTAATCGCCTCTTCGGTCGCATGTCCAACACCTCGTCGTGCGCCACTGCATTGATCCGGTACTGGATTCACACCTTCCGTGTAAATGTACTCCGTTGTACCGTCACCAATATCAACGTGCAGCGCGCGCTTGTTTTTAAAATCTCTCGGTGAAGTCTCCTCACCCTTATAGTTTTTAAGGATACCAGCGTCTGCTTCTAGTAGAGCATAAAGCGCCGGAATGCCTTCCTGTGTGATTTTCACTTGTCTAAAAATATTTTTGACGGTAACAATTTTATCGAGAACATGGACAGTAACAATGTGAGGCACCTTCATATACTTGTCCTCTAGGGATCTGGCGATTTTTGTTGTGTATTCGCTGGCCGGAATAGCTCCGGTCATGTAGGCCTCTGCCGTTATTGTATCCGGAAACTGCAGCGTTTGAAAGAAACGGTCTTGTACAGCTTTTGCCGCAGTCATGCCGAGTGTCGTAATCAGGGGAATATCGCTATCCGCTTTTCGTCCAACATGAATGTTCATCGCTTCAGCTTGCGTACTGGACGATTTAGCGCGCTGTCCGATCATATACAGGCCGTTTCGCCGAACAGCTGGGGATGATATATCCAACAGAAGCCGATCCATCAATGTGCTAACTGCTTCGTTGATTGTCCCATCCGCTACCGTTGGCGCTGAATAAATACGTCGGACCATTGTTGGTTGCTTGATTAATGATTCATTAACAATCATTTTAGTTGTCGAATTCCCATTATCGTCAGCAATCAGCATTTTCATTTTTGCTATCTCTCCTCTATAAATTAGATAGATTTTTTATATCATGTCATCTCGCCCGTGGCTTGATTAACAAATAATCAAGCATTTGTATATCTTCCAGCTATTTATTTGATATATTCATTGATTTAAAGGCGTGAAATACATCTTCTAAATATCATTTATATATTTTCACCCGCGATAGTTGTAATGATGAAATAAATGTTTGGCATCATGGTAAGATTCGGAAAAATGATAAATATAACTGCTACTCATGTTGCCACTGTCACTAAAATGAGCGCATGAGCCGGCGTTCACAGTGATGATTACGCTTGTACTGGTCTGGTAGTTAAGAATTGCTGTTATGCAAAATATCAAATCTATATTTCTTTGCTATATAATTTCATATAGAATAAATAATGTGTCTTAATATATACCCCGAAGGGACTGTATTAAGTGGCAAACATTCTTTCTATTGTGATGTATTCATTAAATATTGTATTTACCACTCTTCAGATTTTCAAAAGAAATAAACAAGATCACTCTACAAACCAAACCAGCATAAATAACTACGTCAATGGAAACGGAAATTATATTTCAAACTACAATCAAACTATATCAAATTATCAGACCACCACCGTTCAAACAGTACTTGCTCAAAATAATGAAAAGGACGAATGGTGGAAAGCATTACTCATTTTCATCCTTGTCTTTGCTATATACGCTCTTTTCTACAAATTTATCCCTCTATTCATGTCAGTGCTCCTCACAATTGTATTAATTGTGACATTTTTTTATAACAAAACGACCTCTGTTAATAGATACACTTCAATATTTTTTTCTATTTATGCTTTGTGTATTTGTTTTCTTTCCTTTTCCACTCTATCTATGCCTATATCCATTGAACACATGATTGAACAAGTATCTCATTCTTATAACTGGCAGCAGCCCTTTCCTTCCGCAATTAAAAATTATCTTTCGAACGTCGGTGCATTCATCGTCAAAATTATTATCAATCGCAACCATTTTTTTATTTTCTATATAGCTGCACGCCTATTAGCCCTTTCATTAATGGCATGGAGATCAATCACTTATCTTTTTCCTCGTACATACAAAGCCGATCTTCTGCGTTGGAATAATTTATCGACACCGCAAATGGTTTTTCATTTACTGAAAAATGGTGTGGCGTTTGTATTTTTGTTCATCGCACTACATTTGACAATTGTCTGGACATTTATTGACTATTTCTTGAAAACGGTTATGCATCAGTAATAGATGTCCATGATCCTACTTATTAACACGAATAGCGTTTCTGTTATCAGAGTCAATAAGCAAAACGCCAATGCATAAGTCATGATCAAGCCCATTATCTTGCTGATTTCTTTGCGAAAATGAATGGCGTTGCCGATCATTATCTCAATTTTTATCTTTTTTTTGTGCTCACTTTTTTTGTACTTAATCATTTGAGCGACAAAAATTAATAGCATAGTGACATAGAGAGACACCGTGGCCAATCCAGCCGTCATTGCAAGCTGTCCCAAAATGTATTTCATATTTTGCCCTATCCTTTCTGCAAAAGCCTATTCTTTAAATTCTCTAATGCCCTCATCGGATCAAAGTTAATACGTGCAACATTAAGAAGGTACCTGCAATTAAGGGAATAAAGATTCCAAGAAAAAGCGCCACAAGAAACCATTTGTTTTTAGTTTTAATATATTGTGACACAAGTTCTATCACTGCACCAATTGCCATTACTGCTGCGAATATTGCTATGGTGGCTTCCATTTTTTTATCACTTCTCCTTATTCAATTCTGATCAATACTTCATTGACATGTAGCACGTTAAAAAGGACGAGAAAGAATACCCTCTTGATTCGTCCAAGTCGCTCATATTCATCGGTTATCAACTGAGATTCTAATAAAAGACGTTCATCGGAGTCCGTTCGAAAAATTTTTTTGGACCGTTAATGAATGTTTTTCTGATGCTCACAAGACGTTCGCTCACTCTTGCGCCACTCCTCTTCTTTTCTAGCTCCGATGACCAGACACGCATAACTGGCTAAACCAATAAATATCAGAGTAATAATAATGAGTACGATGAAGATAAAATGAAAGATTGTCATGCCGCTGCCCTCCTGCCGGCTTGATCTATTTATCTATAAGGATCATAAGCGTCACTTTACCTGAATGGGCTGATGTTCCTCTCTAATGAGTCAATTCACCGTCGTCAATCAGAAGGGCAAGTCGTCAGAAATGTCGATCGGCTTGCTGTCATTTGCGAAAGGATCATCACCAACTGCAGACGAGACAGGAGTCGATGCAGCATTACCACCATAATTCGATACCCCATGGTCCTGCGAAGCGGTTCCTTCGTGCCGCGTCCCCTTGGGTTCGAGAAATTCAACTTGACGGGCGACCACTTCTGTCACATAGACGTGCCGACCCTCGCTATTTTCATAGTTCCGCGTTTGAATTCTCCCCTCAACACCGGCCAGACTGCCCTTTTTCAAAAACTTGGCCGTACTTTCAGCTGTCCCCCGCCAGGCAATCACAGGAATGAAATCTGCCTGACGCTCGCCATCCTGCCCTGTAAACGGACGATTGACCGCAAGCGTGAATTGGACTACTGCAACGCCATTCGATGTGACATTATTAATCATTTGGATCCTCTCCCTTGCCTTATTTTTTAGAATGTTCAATCTCTAGGCGTTCCTGCTCTAAAACTTTTTCAAACTCGCTAATCCCCTGCCGGATCTCTCGACGACGTCCATGATACACCTGTGAAAATTGTCGATCAGTCATTCGGTTTTCGCCGCGATGGATAGCGATGAGTGTTTTTGTAATTGGGTTCATGAGCTTCTCAACCTGCGATTCGCGATTCTTTTGTTGCCACTGCTACGACGAGACGATTTCTTCCTGGATGAGTCAAATTGGAAAGCCAGTTTGCCCTCCTGGATCACTAAAGCCGCATCGAATGATTTGCCTGCTTTGCTTACAAAGCCTTTCAGTTTCTTTGTTTGTTTGCCAGCAAGAAGTGCCTGAATCGCTGAAGGTTCAAGGGTTTTTGAGAGTAGTTCCTTCGGTAAGGTGAACGCGCAGCCATTCACGTAACCGGAACAGCCATAAAACCGGCCTTTATCAATGACTGGGCTGCCGCAAATAGGGCAACGGCCTACCGCTTGCGACTGTGCAAGACGATCAAGCTGCGCAGACACCGCCTGCAGAGCTTTGGGGGCTTCGTCCATCAGATACTGGACAAAATGACGGATGCCACCCAAGAAACGCTCCTGCGTGCCGGTTTTCATCCGGATCTTTTTTAAATAAGTCTCCCACTCAGCGGTAAAAGCCGGACTAGCGAGCTTACTGCCTGCAAGGACATCGCAAAGCAACCGGCCTTTGTCCGTAACGGACACGGTGCTTTTATGAACCACGATGTAATCCTGATGTTTTAACGTTTCAATGATGCTTGCACGCGTTGCCTCGGTACCGAGACCTTCCGTTTCGGCCAGCATCTTCCGGGCTTCCTCGTCCGAGGCATTCAGGGTACGGCCAGCCGATTTCATCAGCGTGATCAGCTGACCTTCGGTATACGCTTTAGGAGGCGTCGTGACCCCTTCTTTCAGCTGAGTCGTGGCCGTCACTTCTTGTCCCTCGCTAACCATCGGTAAAGGTGGCCGATTCTTGTTCTGATCCAATTTGAATAACACTTTCCAGCCGGGATCACGTTCGGTCTTTCCAGACGTCTTAAAAGTCAAGCCACTAGCGTCCGTCAGGATCACTGTTTCTTCAAAAACATGTGGCGCGCAAAACATCGCGACCGTATTCGCGAGAACATCCAAATAGATCGTGCGCTGCGCTGGCGGAAGCGCATTAAGATCCGTAACAGACGGTAATCGACGGGTGGGAATAATCGCGTAGTGTTCCTGAACTTTTTGACCGTCCACATACCGCTTTTTAGCTCTCATTTCCAGATGCTCCAGCTGCACGTCGATCACCCGCAGATAATCGGATAATTGTTCTGAAAGATAGGTAAATTCGCCGTCTGTGATGAAGTTACAATCCGTCCGTGGGTAAGATAGCAATTTTGCCTCATACAGCGCCTGTACGGCCGTCAACGTGTTAGCTGGTCCGATATGATAGACTTTGTCGGCCCGTGCCTGCAGATCGCTCAGACTGTAAAGGTGCGGCGACGGTTCGCGTTTTTCTTTTTTGACCACTGACTGCACTACAGCCTCCGATGACTTTTCAATCACTAAATCATGCTGTTGAAGTAAGGCCTCCGCTTCACCTGCTGACGACAGCCGTTTTTCATACTTGCCCGTGTAATGGCCAGAATCAGTCTCAAATTCCGCTTGGATTTCATAAAATTTTTCAGGCTTAAAGTTCTCAATTGCCCGCTGCCGTTCGGCGATCATAGCCAACGTCGGTGTCTGCACGCGGCCAACCGAGTAAGTTCCCTGCAAACCTCTCTGCCGCAAAAGCAATGTAAACAATCGTGTGGCATTCAAACCGACTAACCAGTCTGCGATCTGTCGGGACTGAGCTTCTTGGTAACTCGATACAAAGTCGTCACCATCCCTCAAATCAGCAAAACCTCGCCGGATCTCCGACGTTTCAAGCGAGTTAATCCACAAACGCCGAATCGGTTTGCCAGTATTGCCAGACTGTGCGATGATCGAGCGAGCGATGTTTTCCCCTTCCCGATCGCTGTCCGTTGCGACAATGATCTTGTCTGATTGATCCAGGAGTCGTTTCACGATCGCAAATTGTTCTCGCTTATCCGCTGGGACATAAAATTGATAGTGGCCCGGCAGCATGGGCAACGTCGCAAGTGACCACTTCTCCCAGGTTTCGTTATAGGTTGCGGGTTCAGCCAACTCCACCAAGTGACCAAAGCCATAAGTGAGAAAAACGGGTTCGTCAAAAAGATCGTCTTTAACCTCAAAATAACCGTTCTTTTGTTTAGCCTGCCGGAAAGCTGCAGCATAATGCCGCGCTTGATCCGGTTTCTCAGCCAGAATCGTACAAGTCATTGAATCACTTCCCTTTCGCTGGGTCGTTCCAGTTAATTGCCCTCTTTTTTAGGGGTTTGCAACGTTTCCTCAGCGATCCTTAACAATCGCCAAATACTGTAGAAATCGTCCAGTATCTCAAAAGCTGGAATACTCCAGGCGTCAAATCCATGTCTCCGGTAAAGATACCAAGCCATACTGGACGCTCCCTCAATCTCCTTTTGAAGCAAATCCTTTACAATAACCGCCTGCTCGTTTTTAAGAACAATAGGAATGTGCGCTACTTGCAGAGACTGGACCGACTCGAAGAGCTCGTAGAGTCTGCCGGCTATATCCTGCCGATCATGCAGCATATTCACCAACATGTTCACCTGATGAGGATTCAGTGTGATTCTCATGAACGCCCCTCCTTCTGCTGTTCTGCGACCCAACGATAGCCTTTTGCATTCGTCATTCGTTCCGGATATTTTACAGTCCCTGGGGGGCCGTACTTTCGATGGACTTCGGCTAACTCATCCGGTGTCAGCCGATAAGTCACGATCTGTCCATTGATGTTGATGGGATCGTTTGTGTAGATCTGTTTCTTTCTTGCAATCGTTCGTGTTTTAACTGACATTCCAAAACATCTCCTAAAAAAACTATTTGGTTCTTGCTTGGTGTCGCTCAATCCATCTCCCATACCGTGATCTGCTTTGATGGCTGCTGATTAGCTATGACATGGCCGCGTTTTTTATTGAGCCAGTCGATAAAAGAAGTGGCCTGGCCGAACGCTTTGGCAAAGGATACATCTTTGGCCATTACAACCATTTTTGAGCTTGCTTTCCGTCCAGACAGATAGGTTTCTCGCCACACGCTGGCTGCTTCGAAGTCGCCGGAAAGGGAAAAACGCTCGATATAGAGAAACGATGTACGGCCATACTGAAGTTCGTAAAACTGACCGTGAGCATAAACGAGAAAGCCGAGTTGTCGGGCTCTAGTATTCTCCAGGTATCGTTGGATAAGGGCATCCTGGTTGATGCGCACGGCACTTTTTAAAGCAGAATCCAGTTTTTGAGAGGAAAAAAACTGATAGCTTTTATTTTTTTGAATCATTTTTATATCTTTCTGATAAACATGATCTAAAAGAGCAGTAATCATTAAAAACCACTCCCTTATTTTTCCAAGTTACTTAGTTACTTGAGTTATCAATTTTCCCCTATTACTTCTATAAAAATTTCTATAGGGTTATATAGGATTTTTGGTAACTTCAGTAACTAAGTAACTGGTTTAAATCTCCAATATCGAAAAGGCACGCAGTAAGTCCGCCTTCAGAAAAAACTGCTGGGTAACGGCGCATCAGTAGACAGACCGATTCCAAAAAAGAACACCTTGTTCCCTGTCGAGCGTCGCTTCTGGAAACCTCGCATTTCCATCTTCGTATTGAAGGCACGTTGCTTCATCTGAAACTCTCCATTTTCTTCGGCCCAGCGCAGATAGGTTTTATGAAGCGTACTGGCCAGCACTTTGGAATGGGAATTGACCAGGCAACAGTCCGCAATGAAGCTGTGCAGCAGATCCATTTCTTCTTTATAGTCCGCGGTTGCCTGCCTGACTTCCCGCGGTGTACCCAGGCCATCGCGCTGCCACTTCAGGCAGCCTTCCACTGCCCAGTGCAGGATGCCTGGCAGTTCCTTCATCAATTTTTCCGGCAGCTCCTTGTCAACTTGATCCGGTGTCACTTTATGCTCAAAGGGAAGCAAGCGAATACGTCGCCAGATCCCGTCGTCGCTGCCGCGCACGATGGGTTTGTAGTTGGTTGCAAAAAAGATCTTAAATTCCGGCGTATACTCAAAGAACTCTTTTCTTAAAAACCGGGCCGTAATCGCTTCGCCGCCCGTCAGTTGCTTGACAAGCGCTTCTGACAGTTTCTTGCCCTCTTCTGATTCGGTTGCCGGTACGAAACGTGCACCGTTGAGACGGGCAATGTCGTTATTAATCGCGTTGCCGACGTCTACCTTCGCTGTGAACGTATCTGAATTGGTCTGCTTGGCATAATCGCCCAGCATAGCTTTAATCACATTGAGCAGCGTGGATTTCCCATTGTTGCCTTGCCCCCACAGGAAGAAAATGACCTGCTCCCTTGTATCACCCGTCAGGGCGTAGCCGATCGCCCGTTGCAGAAAATCGAGGAGTTCCAGCTTGGGCGTTCCATCTGTCTCACAAAGAATGCTCTTCAAGAAAGTCATCCAAGTAGGACAGCGCGCCTGAGCGTCATAAACAATATGGGTGTTCATCGTCATCAGATATCGACGTTCTGGCTGAAGCAGCTGGCCTGTCTTCAAATCCAACACACCATTTTGGCAGTTGAGTAGAAATTTATCTTTGTTGAGCTGCTGCTGACTAACGGGAAGCATCGCCTCTGCACGGTGAATGCTGTTGAGGAAAACATTGCTCTTTTCACTCGTCTTCGCCCATTTAAAGAGCTCTTGCCGTCTTGTGTCGTCATGTAACATTGCAGCTTCCTTATACATGGCTCTAAAGGTTCTCATGGCCACGCGCTCGATGCGCTTCATTTTGTCTTCAATCCAGGTGTGACCGTTCCAAAGCAACCATTCTTCAAATTCCACACAGTAGCATAGGTTATTCCCGTTGAAATGAACCAGTCGCTCCGCATTGCCAAGCTCGGTGAGTTTGAAGCTTTTGGTCTCTCCCTCGGCTGCCGATTGTTTGTCCGGAGGCGATCCGGCGTATATTTTTCCACTGGCTGGTTTTTCTAGTGCACTATTCAACGTGTGCGCGACTTCATCCGCCGGCAGTGACGGTGAGAGAAAATAATGATTCATAAATTCCACAATCTGCCGGACTTGATCAGGCGAATAGCCAAATTCAATCAGTCGGCAGGCATGTTTATAAAGTGTGTCATTTCGTCCGCCCTCAGTGATGGGTAAGGTAAAAGGCCGAGGATGACTTTTAACACTGAAAAGTCTGTAAAAGTATATCGGGACTTCCGACAAACGCCCTGTCTCGGTACGTACCCAGGTCCTGCCCGGCGTTTGTCTGGATGGCAGGACGATCTGTCCACGATCGGCTGTCCGGTAATCACCAGCGCAGCCGCAGGCCATGAACAGCTTCGTTCCCTGCTTACGAATCGCTGCAGCACTGTCTTTGAAAATAAATTGGCAACCATTCGGCGTCTGGATCGCGTGAAATTTTAGGCCTTCTTGGTTCAAGGCATGAAGGACCTGCTCGCCCTCTCGCTCGTCGTCTATGTCGACGACCACGTAGTCGCTGGGGATGACAAGACCCGTCCAGCCTTTCTGCACGAGCCATAGCTCTGCAGCCTTTCCGTTTAGACCGGGTTTTTGAAGATTTGACCAGTCACGCATACAGGGACGCTTCGCCGCCTGATAACGTTGGCTGGAACCTTTTACTTTATTCTGCCGGCTGTACCCAGCCAAGCGAATCACTTTGAGTGTGGTATGCGGAAACATTTCCGCAAGATTGACTGCTTCCACAGGCCCCATTCTTCCTTTCTCTTAAAGATCTTGAAAAAGAAGATCAGGCATTATTCCCGGCTCAAATCCTGTGAAGCGATGCTCTGACTGAGCCAGTTCCTGTACCATTGATCAATGACGTTTTCAAAAAGATAAAGAGGAATAGGCTCTTTGGCTTGTTTATCAGGCGATAGACGCTTGCCCAGTTCCAGGCGAACGGCGCGCTGATAGGCTTGCTCCTGATATTGCTGAAGATCCCACGCCTCAGATGCTTCCACGTTCAGATTCTTCAAAAGCGTGCAGAGTGCCGTTTTGCCGGTTGGTCCCTGCGGACCGTCGATAATGATCGGACGATCATCCCTCAATGCGATCAGTAATTGGTTAATTTGGTTATCATCAAGAATGGAATGAAGATAGTCCTGCCATTCCTGCAGATGCTTCACGGATTGTTCGTCCTTCCGCTTTGCTTTCAAATGGTTAAACGTTTCAACTGTCTCAGCCAATCGGTCTTCAGCAGCGAACAAGTTATTATCCAAAATAGCGTCACAAAAATAGCAGGCAGTTTTAATCAATTCAGCCTTGATCAAATCGTTCCTCAGTTCTCCATCAGGCGAGGATTTCATTATCATCTTTTTTTCCTTCATTCTTTTCGTTGCCCCCTTCTACCCGTTCAAGTTCGTATGACTTTGCCAGAATGCTTAAACTGCTTATTGCACCATGAAGCCATGAATCAGAGTCATTTCCTGAAAATTTGACGGTTTCCTTGCAAGCATCTGCAACAAGATTTATCTTTTCTGCAAGTTTTAGACGATCACCCTTAAGACCATCAAGTTTAACAATCACAAGCGTTCATCCTTTCTCAATGACCTTTAGTTATTGCTTAGCCGCTTTCATCTGGCGAAAATAGCGGGATTTCATTTTTAGCGCGAATCGTGCCGGCCCCATGCAATGTTTAGCCACCATTTTCGTTTGAAAACCAGCAAAGAATAGGAAAAGTTCTTCAGGCGTTTTCATGTTTTTCACCACCTTTCAAATGCTTTTTCAGCGCGTCATAGCTAGAATCAGCCATTGCACCAGCAAGAAGTTTTAAAGAAAACAGTCTGTTTCCCAGCTCATCAATTTCCTTATCCTTGCCGCAGTCATGCAAACCGTCCATGTTGCGCTCAGTTTGATGTAAGTCAGTAAGAATAGTGGTGATCATTTGTCGATAGTTCATTTCTCATTCTCTTTTTTGCCAAACGTTCCGTTGAATGTTCGCTAATCCATTTCAGAATGGCCTCGCTTGAAAAGATGACTCGCCCCGTCTGATGCTCTGGATCGTCGACCCATATGGCTGGGTAAAAATTTGGATTATGAGCTAATTCATAAACTTTTGTAATGCCAAGGCTTAACATCTTGGCGGCATCCTTTGCCTTTACCGCTGGTGGATACTGTGCCACTGTCTTTTGTTTAAGAAGATGGATCTCCTCAGCAATAGGAACTAGCGCCTCGTGTACCGATTGTCTGATTGCCTCTTCAATGGTTGGCATTGAATTCGCTTCCTTTCTTTAGGTGTTAAAACGCGTTAAACTAAAAAATAAGCATCAAATATCACGTTGGGTCTCTACTCCTGTTTTAAGTTGAATTCCTTTTATAACGTTTTCCGTTAGTTTGTCATCAAAAAAAATGGCCGGGTTAACACCTAAAGCAACTGCTATTTTTTTCAATCTCTCGACATCAAGACTCGTGTAGCCTTTCGAAATATTGTGATAGACCTGCAAAGATATGTGCGCTTTATTTGCGATAAACGTTTTGGTAACACCTTTGGCAAATCTAATTTTTTCGACGTTTTCGTAAATCATTTTTTATCACTTCCCTTCTAACGCTTATCGTTAGGTTAATTATATAACGTATTCCGTTATTGTCAACACAATAATTATATTTATTCTCATATTCCGTTATATAACTATCTGTTTTCGTTATTTGTTGATAATATTGACGTATTAGCAACGGAATAAGTGGGTGATATTATGGATTTAAAGGATAGAATAAAAAAAATAAGAAAAGAGCATCATTTGACTCAAGTGGAATTTGGAAAGAAATTAAATGTCTCTCCTCAAGTCGTTTCAAACTGGGAAAGAGCCTACACAACACCAAATGCATCAGACTTGGAAAACATCGCTCGAATATTTAATGTCAATCCTATAGAGCTTGGCGCAGATAAAGGAATTTTATCAAATGCCTCTACCACTGAAAAAGATGAAAAAGACGTGGCTAAGCGCCTTGAGAAAGTTAAAAAGGAACTTGAGAATGCCGAA
This sequence comes from Sporolactobacillus sp. KGMB 08714, assembly GCF_036598985.1. Classification (NCBI taxonomy): domain Bacteria; kingdom Bacillati; phylum Bacillota; class Bacilli; order Caryophanales; family Sporolactobacillaceae; genus Sporolactobacillus; species Sporolactobacillus sp. KGMB 08714. The sequence goes on along the minus strand of NZ_JAUUBW010000074.1, from coordinate 2,062 downwards.
GATGGGGATGGATATATGTTGATGGGTGAGCCCATCAGTGAGGAGGCGAAACAATCCATTATTGAAGCAATGGAATTTGCGATTCGCCAGTCCAAGCGAATTAATGAAAAATACACGCCAAAGAAATTTCGTAAGGAATGATCTTAATGAGCAGCCGGATTGATCAGATTGTTGCCGCGCATGTTAAGAAATTCAAAACAAATGATCCTTTCGAAATCGCGGCGTCGAATAACATCATCGTAAAATATTGGCTCTTTAATCATGAAGTCTTCGGCATGTACCGTTATGAACGCCGAAACCGTTTCGTGTTTATCAACCGCAACATTTCAATAAGTCAACAAATCTTCACATGCGGTCACGAAGTTTATCATGCACTCTTTCATACGCGAATGAACACCATGTTTTTAAGTCGAAATACGTTATATCCCGTTGGAAAATTTGAACGTGAGGCAAGCGAATATTCTACGAAACTGCTTTTGTATGGAATTTCGGAGAATAGCGATATGACGAAGGAGAATGTCTGCAGAGAATACGGCATTCCTTATGAAATGCAAGAATACATGTGAATGCTCGTTCCCGAACTGGATGGATGACAATTATCCGGTATTTTAATTCTCATTAAGCGAACGCACATTCGATCGGAGGGATTTTCTTGCGCGGCTATATTCAAAAGAGAGGCAACAAGTATTCGTTCATCCTAGATTTAGAACGCGATCCTTTGACAGGAAAACGGCGGAGAAAACGTTTCTCCGGTTACACGCGAAAGAAAGATGCCGAAAAAGCAATGGCGGAAGCCATTAATCAAATCTCTAAAAACGACTTCATTGAACCTTCTAATCAAACGTTTGAACAATATGCCATTGACTGGATAGAAAGCAAAAAACATAATGTCCGGGAGACGACCTATACAACCTACAAATTCATATTGGACAAGCATATCAATCCAGCAATCGGCAATAAGAAGCTGGATGAAATTAAGGCCCTTGATCTTGATCGGCTTTATAGCCAACTTAAAGAAGAGGCATATGCGGATTGGACCGTTTTTAAGGCGCACACGATCATTAAGATGGTTTTCGACAAAGCCAAACGTTACAAAGAAATCCGAGAGAATCCAGCCGAATTCGTGGACACGCCATCAGTTCGGAAACGTATTATGGATTTTTGGGATGAGGAAGAGGCAAAGAATTTTTTCAACAACGAGGAAATCATGCAGAGCAGAGAATATATTGCCTTCCTGCTGGCATTTTCATTGGGTATGCGTCTCGGAGAAGTTCTTGCGCTTAAATTTCGTGATGTTAACTTCGTCAAGAAAACAGTCATCGTACGTCGATTGCTGCAGCGGAACGGTATGAAATTAATTGATATTGTTAAGACGGATTCCAGCAATCGCACACTGATTGCCGATGATTTTACGCTTGGTATGATAAAACGCCAGAAGGCTATTGTAACCGCAGAGAAATCAAAGCTCAGTGGTAAGTACAAAGATAATGACCTGATTTGCTGTACCAAACTCGGCACACCGATTAATGCATCAAATCTGAGGCGCGTTTGGCACAAACTGATCGACATATCTGGAAACCGAATCATCCGTTTTCACGATTTGCGGCATACTCATGCCACGCTTATTCTTCAACAACCCGGAGCAGACATTAAGATGGTCAGCGAACGGCTCGGTCACAAAGACATCAAAATTACGCTTGAAACCTATTATCATGTGCTTCCCGGAAAACAGGAGCAGGCCGTAAAAAATTTTGGTGACTTCTTCTTCAAACAGCAGGAGAAATAAGATCATGTATTCGATTTAGCACGCTAAAGGTCACCAATTAGGCACCAATCCGCCTAGGCAACCAAAAAATCAAGGATTTCAAAATAGCCGAAACCCTTGATACATAAGGAGTTATAGATAAGCTTCCAACTGGACTTGAACCAGCGACCCCTTCCTTACCATGGAAGTGCTCTACCGAACTGAGCTATGGAAGCAATAAATGGCTCCACAGGTAGGGTTCGAACCTACGACCGATCGGTTAACAGCCGATTGCTCTGCCGCTGAGCTACTGTGGAA
>NZ_JAUUBW010000073.1:0-146278 GCF_036598985.1 Sporolactobacillus sp. KGMB 08714 | reverse complement strand
AGTGAGATACAGAAAATGTTTGAAAAACGGTACGGAATATAAACCCATCAAACATTTCTGGGGAGGGGGGTACCCCCTCCCCAGAAATAAAAGGCCATGACTTAATGGATACCCTGCCTTACACAGACTTATTGACAAACCCGTCCGGACGATGGTTTCGGTCTTCTCAGCCGGTTTTTCGGTCAATTCAGGCTCGCTTTCGGTCGGCGCAAGCAGTTTTTCGGTCGGGAGCCATCCTTTTTCGGTCGTCCGCGGCCGCTTATCGGTCTGGGACGATGGTTTCGGTCTTCCCAGCCAGTTTTTCGGTCAATTCAGGCTCGCTTTCGGTCGGCACAGGCAGTTTTTCGGTCGGGAGCTACCCTTTTTCGGTCGGGAGCCATCCTTTTTCGGTCGTCCGCGGCCGCTTATCGGTCCGGACGATGGTTTCGGTCTTCTGCCGCACTGAACAAGCCCATCAGTCAGCGCCGGATAACCTGGCAAGCAATCCGCAGTCGAAACCGGCCGGTCATTATTTTATTCTTTTTTTCGGTACAAGATCCAATAGCAGAAAAACAACGATAAAAACGACTGAGGAAAGAATCAGTTCAAGCGGTGTTTTTGTTTTGTCCGGCTTGATATAGGTAAACCAAATCCATTGAGCCGCGAAAATTGCAATAAACAGGCCTACATAATTAAGCACTTTTTTGATCATTCCGAGTCATCCCTCTTCAGTTTCATCATAGGTCAGCCGTTTCATCGTTTCTACTGTTATTCAATCATGTTCAGCGTTGCCGAGTACCTGATATATGGCATGGGCAACCCCATTCTCCTCACAGCGGGTCGTCACAAGATCGCATTTTTCCTTAATCGCGTCGTCGGCATTGCCCATGGCAACGCTGAGGCCTGCGACATCGAACATGGACAGGTCGTTATAATTATCGCCGACGGCCATGACATCGCTGAGCGAGATTCCGAGGTAATTGGCCAGATGGTCGAGCGCGTTGCCCTTGGATACATTCGGAGGCATGATCTCAAAGTTGCCGGTACCGCTTGTCACAATGCTGTAACGGTGCTGCGCTTCATAAACATCGCGGGCTTTCTTCAGTTTCACATCGTCAAAGGAAAAGACAATGATTTTATAAAATTCTGCCCCTGTTTTTTCAATCTCACGCCAGTCGCCGAAGAATCGATAAAAATCATCACGCGTCGCACCCTGGAAACCGACCGACCGGTCCTCATGAATGTTCAGGCGCTTCAGCTCTTCGTGAAGCCATTTCGTTCCGTCCTCCGGGACATAAATATTCTGCTCCGTGTAAACGCCGATATAGTATTTTTGCCTGACCAGCTCGGCAACAATCTGCAGCGTCCGTGTACGATCAAGGAAATCGGCACCCAGCAGTGTTCCGTCGGCCGAGTGAATTGTCGCTCCGTTCGTGCCGATCGCATGCGTATCTATATCGACATCTTTCATCTTGCTCTGGATGTCAAAAAAAGCCCTCCCGGAAGCGATGACCAGAGCGATTCCCTTTGAACGGGCGAACCTCAGCGCTCGCAGATTTTCCCAGCTGATCTCTCTTTCATTATTTAACAGAGTTCCATCCATGTCCAAAGCTATCAGTTTTATCATTTATTTCCTCCTGAACAATCATTATTGAAAAGACAGACGCCTACAAATACTCACGGCGCGCAAAGCCGGCAAAACGGAATTTATCCGCTCAATTCCGTGAATTGAAACAGCCGGGCATTATCCAAATATACGAGACTGCGGACAACAACGGCACTTGAAACGGTCGATAAAGTCAAATATTGCCTTGTTTCTTCTGTTTGTTGGAAGCCTATTTTCAGATTCAGTTCATTCTCAATATAATCTGACAGTGAGTACTCGCAAATATCTGCGGTCAGCTTCGGCACAACGTCCATCAGCAGGAAATCTTCGTCCAGAATCACCGTTTCACCGCCGACCCATTTAAATAAGCTGATGAACCATCATCTCCCAATGTTTTCCGGAGTGCTTGGCAAGCCCCCGGAAAATCAAAGCGGCCGACGTCAAGCAAGACCGAATCTTTCCCCCGGATCTTCTGAATATAGCCATTGCGTGAAAGGAGCGCAAGCGTTTTGCGGATCGTTTCACGGGAAGCCTTGTACTGATCGCCCATCTCATTTTCCGAAGGAAGGAGCCGACCGGCCGGTATCATTGCCTTACGGATTTTACTCGCAGGATCCTGATAAATGTTTGTAAAATTATTTTCATGAACGATCGTCACATTCCCTGTTCGCTTCAAGTCCCGGAACAGTATCCAGGACAAACCGCACCTTTACGCCATTCAGTATATATTATAGCAAATCTTTTTCAACTACCACTGGTTAAAATCAGTGGATTGACAGAGCGGTGCCCAGCAAGCAAAACCAAAGCTGAGCCGGAGCTTGACTTCCGTTATGCCTCACAGGCCGTGATCTGCCTGACCGTCTCAAAAGGAACTGTCAAAAAGTACATTGAAGATCAGTACAGCAACGGAGCCAAAAACAAAAAATGAAGAACAGGGCTTATATCCATGGATTGAAATCCGTGGCATTGCGTCAGTTTTTCGGTAAATGAACGCTCGCTAATCGTTCCAGCCATTGACAATGTCCTGAAAGTTCGCGCTTTACAGAGCGGCCTATTGCGCTTTCCGCCAAACAATAAACTCTTTTTGCGGTTGTTGCAGTCCCCTTGAAGTCATCCATTCATCCTAATTATATTATACCTTATGAGGCCGCACGTTTTGAGCGTGCAGCCCCCTAGAAAAAGTAAGACTCCTGAAAAATTTCAGGAGTTCGGTCGCAAACGGATTATTTATTTCTGCCCTTGTTCTTGACGTACGATTTGTTTTTTCCGAAATTACTGTTGCCATGGCCGTTTCCCTTGTACGTCGGGCGATGATCTGCCCCGCCGCCCGGCTTCCCGGCCGATCGTTTTTTCCCTTCATTTGCCGGCTTGACCGGTGCCTTTCCTTGAATGATCGTCGGACGCGATTTCCGCTGTCTCGGCTTCTGCGGTTTCATGCCGACGACCTCGAAATCGACTGCATGCTCGTCGAGGTTGACGTCAAGAACACGTACCTCGATTTCATCGCCGATCCGGTACAGATGGCCGGTGCGTTCGCCGATCAGCGCCATATTCTCCTCGCTGTAGCGGTAATAATCGTCGGTCAGATAACTGATGTGGACCAGTCCTTCGATCGTATTTGGGAGTTCGACAAACAGGCCGAAATTGGTCACACCGCTGACTACCCCTTCGAAGTTCTGGCCGATTTTATCCTGCATGAATTCGGCCTTCTTCAGGTCGTCGGTGTCCCGTTCCGCTTCAACGGCCCGCTGTTCGCAGGCCGACGTATGCTTGGCAATTTCCGGCATCCGCTCTTTCCAGTACGCCTGCGTCTTATTATCTGTCTGACGATCGAACAGGTACTTACGGATCAGCCTGTGAACCGTCAGATCGGGATAGCGGCGGATCGGCGATGTGAAGTGCGTGTAATATTCGGTTGAAAGGCCGAAGTGTCCGAGACACTTGTCGTCATATTTCGCTTTGGCCATCGAACGCAGCATCACGGTGCTGATGACCGCTTCTTCCGGCTGCCCTTTGACTTTTTCAAGCAGCGACTGCAGCGTACGCGGGTGAACATGATCCGGCGAGCCTTTGAGAACGTACCCGAAATTCACCGCGAAATCGAAAAACTTCTCCAGCTTTTCCGGATTAGGCTCTTCATGCACGCGATAGAGGAAGGGAAGATGCAGTTTTTCAAAATGTTCGGCAATCGTTTCATTCGCCGCGAGCATGAACGATTCGATCAGCCGTTCCGCAACCGTCCGTTCCCGCACAACGACATCAATCGGTTTTCCCTGTTCGTCGACAATAATTTTCGCTTCCGTAAAATCAAAATCAATCGCTCCGCGCTCGTTCCGTTGTTCTTCAAGAATATGGGCGAGTTCTCCCATCAGGTCGAAGAAAGGAATGAGATCGTGATAGCGTTCCAGTACTTCATCATCCTCACGCTGCAGAATCTTTCGGACATTTGTGTAAGTCATCCGTTCCGTCGTCCGTATAACACTTGGAAAAATCTCGTGGCCGACGACGACTCCCTTAGGCGTGATTTCCATTTCACAACTGATTGCAAGCCGGTCAGTCCGGGGATTCAGGCTGCAGATTCCGTTCGAGAGTCGGTGCGGAATCATCGGAATCACGCGGTCGACCAGATAGACACTGGTGCCGCGCTCGTAGGCTTCCGCATCGAGCGAGGATCCTTCCGTTACATAATGGCTGACATCGGCAATATGTACGCCCAAGTGATAATTTCCGTTATCCAGCCGGGTAACGGTGACGGCATCGTCCAGGTCTTTTGAATCCTCTCCATCAATCGTTACAATCGTTTCATCGCGAAGATCGCGGCGGCCGACAAAATCTTCAGGCCGGATTTCATCGGGAACGGCTTCGGCTTCGGACATCACTTCCGGGGGATAATCAAGCGGCAGGCCGTGCTTGTAGATAATCGAAAGAATATCGATGCCCGGATCATTCTTATGTCCCAGAATCTGGGTGATCATCCCTTCGGCGTTTTTTCTGCCTTCGGGATATTTGGTGATCTCGGCGACCACTTTGTGTCCCTCCATTGCCCCGTGTTCCGCATTTTCCGGAATGAAAATATCCCCGTTGATCCGGTTATCGTCGGGGATGACAAATCCGAAGTGTTTTCCCGCATTATAAGTGCCGACAACCTGCTTCACGGCGCGTTCAAGTATACGGATGACGGTGCCTTCAGGACGGTCTCCCCTGTCGCTGCTCTTTGCAGAAACCCGTATAATGACCGTGTCTCCGTTCATCGCCCCGGCCAGATCATTGGGTCCGACAAACACATCGTCCAGTTTTTCATCCTCCGGAATGATAAAGGCAAAGCCCTTGGCATGGCTCTGTACCCGGCCTTTCATCAGATTCATTTTCTCCGGAAGGCCGTAACGGTCCGATCGTGTGCGGATGACGAGCCCCTGCTGTTCCATTTCATTCATTGTTCTGACAAAATCGGCAAAGTTTTCTTTGTCGCTCGCGCTGAAGGCTTCCTCCAGCTCCTGCAATGTCATCGGCCGATAAGTTTCTTCCCGCATATAATCCAGAATCTCCTGAATGCGTTCTTCTGCCATGTACATAAACCTCCCTGTTCTTAGGAAACAGACCAATCCAGGCTTTCAAGAAACGCATAGATATCCTGGTCCAATTGCGCTTTTTCTGTTCCTAACGTGATCACGTGTGTGGACTGTTCATACCAATTCAATTGTTTTCTTTCAGACTGGATTTCATCATAAATAATCTCTGCACTGTTCGTATCAATCATTTCGTCAAGACGCCCCTGGACGACAAAAGACGGAACGGTAATGCGGTACAAATTAAGCCTGACATCACGGATCAAATCACGGACGGCGGCGAGCAGTTCCGGAACCTTCTTCCTGATCTCCGACATGTCCGCAGCAATTTCCCGATCATTTTCTCCCTGATAAATCTTATAATTCTCCGCATACTTGAGAACTCCTGCATAGATCCTGTCCTGCTTCCGGCTGCCCGCCGGCGCGCACATCGGTATTAATCCCTTCACTGGAAAAGTGTATCCACATTTGAGGGAAAATACCCCGCCGATCGAAAGGCCGCAAACGGCAATTTCCCGATAGCCGAGCCGATTCAGATAGCCGTAAGCCTCGCGGACATCCTGCCACCAGTCGGCCGGCGTCGTTTTCATCAGCTCTTCGGGAGGCACCGCATGCCCTTTGTAGTGCGGTCCGTAGCACGTATACCCGCGCTTGTACAAATAACGGCCCAGCTGGCGGACATCCGTTGAATTGCCGGTAAATCCGTGCAGGAGAAGAACGGCACGCGGTCCGCCTTCAAAAAAGAAAGGTTTCGGAGGCCTGACCTTCATTTCCCGTCATCCTCCCGGCAATTTTCTGTTTTCAGCCGGCTGGCCGTCTTAATCAACAGAAATTGCCATTTTCTCTGTTTCTTTACACATATTATACGCTATAATACGGAGCAGGTCTAAAGATCGCCGAAAAGCCGTGAAAACCGCGGCACGGCTTCACGTTCAGGGCTTATTCTGCGATTGTCCGGACTGCTGCGAAACAGCAAAACCGGAACGGCAATCCACCTCCGATTACCCCTCCGGTTCATTAAGTCCTGTATCCTCTTTTAAAAGTAGTAACCGAGCAGAAATGCGGAAACAAAGAATACGACTGAAAAAAAGACCGTCAATCGATTCAGACCGACCTCAATGCCTCTCGATTTCTGCTTGCTGAACAGTTGTTCCGCGCCGCCTGTGATCGCTTCAGAAAGGCCGTCTCCGCGGCTTCTCTGCATCATGATCAAAACCACCATGACCAGTGCGGAAACAAGCAGCACAACCAGCAAGAATGTATGCATGAACTAACGCTCCTATCTTCACGTTCAAGTTGCCTTCATCTTTAATTTAACATATGCTGTGCCCCGCCGCAACCGAAACGGAAAGAATCATGAATAAAGACGGCCACGCCGGCCTTTTATAAAGTCGACAGCTCTTTTTCGGCTGCCCGCATCCTTCTTTGTTTCCGCCGGAATGCCACGGAGGAAAATGTGACACTGATCTCATAGAGAAGGAGAAGCGGAACAGCGACAAGCGAATGCGAAACAAAGTCCGGAGGAGAAATCATCGTTGCCAGTATAACCAGGATGAGATAGGCAGCTTTCCGCATTTTCCGCATCCGGGCAGGTGTCAGAATGCCGAGATTCGTCAGGAAGACAACGACAACCGGAAGTTCGAAAAGGAACCCGAACGGCAGAACAATATTCAGTAAAAAGCCGAAATATTTTTCGGTCGTAAACATCACAGTGAACATGCCCGCATTCATGGCTACCAGAAAATGAAGGATATTCGGGAAAACAACGAAATATCCGAAAAAAACGCCGCAAAAGAACAGCAAAAAGATAGAAGGGATATAAGCCAGTGCGATTTTACGCTCTTTTTCCGTCAATGCCGGCGCGACAAATACCCAGAGCTGCCATGCCGCAATCGGAATCGTGACGCCGATCGCAACGACCCCGGCCAGCATGAAATAGACCCAGATGATATCCGTCGGACCGAGAACTGTCAGTTTCCCGCGTATGCTCAGATCATTGACCAGCCAGCGGTAAAGAGGGCGTACAAAGACGAGCGCACCCGCAAAGCTCAAAACAAACGTCACAAGTACAACAATAAATCGCTTGCGCAGATCATTCAGGTGTTCTAACAATGTCATCTTCTGACTATTCTTCATTTGATTTCACCCGAATTCTCTCAGTCTTTTTTTTCTCCCTCTGGTGTTTTGCTTTCTGTTGTTTCGCTTTCCGTTACTTTGCTCTCCGTGATCGTCTGCTTGTCTTTTTTCGGTTCGTCCTCTGTCGATGTCAGGCCCTGAGTGGCGCTTTTAAATTCCTTCAGAGACTTGCCGAATGCCCGGCCGATTTCCGGAAGTTTCGACGGTCCGAAAATGACAAGTGCCACAATCAGAATCAGGATTAAACCGGGAATACCGATATTGCCGATACCCATTTTTACCAGCTCCTTTTATAGTTGAAAGAATTGCCTTGATTCACTGCTTCTTAAGGTACTCTTCTGTGCCTCCGAAATCGTCAGGCGGGACCCGCATGCTTCCGGGCCTGGGTTTAACAGATTCTCGGAAGCATCATTCCGGACAGCCGGTGCAGGCGCCTTTTGCTGCCGAGCGGCGTTTCAAGCAGCAGCCGTCCCGCTTCTTTCCCAATAACATGCCCGATCACCTTGGCATTGCTTCCTTCGGGAAAAGCGCGCAGAGCGTCGAGCGTCTTCTGCCGATCTTCGTGGGCGACAATCAGGATCACTTTCCCCTCATTTGCCAGATAAAGCGGATCGAATCCAAGAATGTCGCAGGCACCTCTGACTTCATCCCTGATCGGGAGCGCGGCCTCGCTGATTTCAATGGCGGTGCCGAAATCTTCGGCGATTTCGACGAGCGTCGTCGCTACGCCGCCACGCGTCGGGTCGCGCATAATCCGGACATGTGCCCCGCTCTCCAGTACCTTGTCAATCATCCGATTCAGCGGCGCGCAGTCGCTCTTCAGATCGGTCATCAATCCGAGTTCCCCGCGGGCGGCCAGAATCGCAATGCCGTGATCGCCCAACGTCCCGCTGATAATCACATCGTCGCCTTCCTGTATCTCTTCCGGTCGGATGGCATGCTCCGTGCGCTGCAGGCCGATCCCCGTCGTATTGATATAAAGGCCGTCGGCGCCGCCCTTTTCCACAACCTTCGTATCGCCGGCAACGACGCGGACCCCGGCGGCCGCCGCTTCTTCCGCCAGCGACCGGACAATTGTCCGGAGATCGCCGAGCGGAAAACCTTCTTCGATGATAAATCCGGCCGTCAGATACAGCGGAACCGTGCCGGCAACGCTCAGATCATTGATCGTTCCGGCAACGGCAATCTTGCCGATACTGCCTCCGGGAAAAAACAGCGGATTGACAACGAAACTATCGGTCGTCACCGCGATGTTCCCGCTTCCCAGCGACAGTAAAGCAGAATCAAAGCGGGAAGCATCCTGATTCCCAAAAGCGGAGACAAAAACTTGCTGAATCAGTTTGTGGGCGAGTTCTCCGCCGTCTCCGTAAGCAAGCGTGACCTTGCGCTCCATCGGTCATTCATCCTCTCTCATATAAGCGTAATGTGCCGCGCAGCTGCCTTCCGTCGATACCATGCATGGCCCGATCGGATGCAGCGGCGTACAGGCTTTCCCGAAAAGGATGCATTCCTCCGGAGAAGCAATTCCGCAGATCATGTCCCCGCAGCGGCAAAGCGTTTTTTTCGGTTCTCCGACCTTGATGTTGAATCTCTTTTTCGCATTGAACCGGTCATATTTTTCACGGATGTCCAGTCCGCTCTGCGGAATTACGCCCAGTCCGCGCCACGCTTCATCGCACGGTTCAAAAAACTCGTACATGATTTTCTGCGCGGCCGTATTGCCTTCCGGCCGGACAACACTTTTATAATTATTGACAATGGCCGGCCGGTCTTCAATGATGATCTCCAGCAGTTTATAAATCGCGCTCAGCATTTCAACCGGCCCGAAACCGCTGATTACACCCGGCATGCGGAACTCATCGATCAGGAATTGGTACGCTTTTTCTCCAAGAACAATCGAGACATGTCCCGGAAGCAGAAATCCGTTAATTTTTACCTTTTTGACAGTCAGCAGTTCCCGAAGCACGGGCTGAACCAGTTTGGTTGTCGCCCACATCGAAAAGTTGCCGACATTTTTCTGCGCGGCCAGCTGGATGGCGGCAGCCAGCACCGGAACCGTCGTCTCAAATCCCACTCCGAGAAAAATCACTTCTTTATCCGGATTTTCTTCAGCAATCCTGACAGCGTCCAGCGGTGAATAGACGATGCGTACGTCGCGCCCATCCGTCTTCGCACTGAGCAGGCTTCTTTTTGATCCGGGAACGCGCATCATATCGCCGAACGTGCAGACGATCCGGTCATCGGACTCGGCGACTTCGATCATGGCATCGATCTGTTTCTGATCGGTGACGCAGACCGGGCAGCCCGGTCCCGAGATCAGCCGCACATGCCCTTTAAGCATCAGTTTGATACCCGTCCTGGCAAGTGCCATCGTGTGTGACCCGCAGACTTCCATAAAAGCGGGCACAATTCTTGTTTTTTCTTTATAGCGGTCGGCAAGCTGAATCACTTTCTGCGCCAGTTCTTTTGCGACACCGGGATCAACGGGTTCCAATAACGCCGGCACGGGCTATCTTCCCCCATTCATTCAGGCTATCGCGCGCGAAATCCTGATCGATGATCGACATTCCCTGCCCGGCGTGGACGATGACGTATTCGCCGACTTCCACTTCCGGTACAAAGAGAGTGCCGACTTCCATCTTTGTCCCCATCACGTCAACCAGAGCCGTATATTCTTTCTTCTCAATTACTTTTGCAGGAACACCTACGCACATGCTGTTCATCCTCCTAAAGTCATAATTTCTTAAATGATTCTGCCGGGACCTGAAACAGCCTTTCTAATCTCTCAATCGGCATTTTTTTCACCGGACACTCTGTTTTTCGCGGCGGCGATCATCAGCTGGCCGAGACACAGCCCGCCGTCGCCGCTCGGGAGCAGATGGTGCGTATAAACCGAGAAACCGCCGGCTTCCAGGCTTTCAGCAAGCCGACGCGACAGAAACGGATTATTCATGCTTCCTCCTGACAGCACGACCCGCCGACCAAGTTCAGGATGTTCTCCGGCGATGTCTTCCAGCAGGCTGCGGCACGCAGAAACTATCGTTTCATGAAAGCGGCGGATAATCGGCCTGAGCGGATCGCCGTCTAGCCGTTCGACAGCAATCTGTTCAATCATCGGTTTAAAGTCCAATTCTTTTAAGCCGTGTTTTTCAGTGACGATAAAGGGATAGGGCACTGCATCTTCAGCCGTCTGCGTCAGGCATTCGGACAGCCGGATGGCCGCTTCGCCGTCATAAGTGGATTCGCGGCAGATGCCCAGTATCGCGCTGACCGCGTCAAACAGCCGGCCGCATGTTCCTGCAAGCGGGCTGTTCAGTTTCAGCGAAAGCATGCGCGAGATCACGGCAAGGACCGATTCTTTGTCCGGAAAAAGGCGTCCGGCCAGACGGCGTCCCCGCTCGCCGAGAAGTTCGATCAGCATCGCCGCCGCATTGCGCCACGGTTCGAGAACGGCCCTGTCTCCGCCCGGAAGCGGCGTGTAGCGGAGATGAGCCAGCCTGCGGTAGCCCGATGCATCGCCATACAGCACTTCGAATCCCCAGATATTGCCGTCCTCTCCGTACCCGGTACCGTCAAGAATAATCCCGAGAACGGGCCCTTCCAGTTTGTTCTCCTCCAGGCAGGAAACAAGATGCGCATGATGGTGCTGTACGGGAACGATCGGCTTATTCATCTTTTCGGCGACTGATCGGGTGCTGTATAACGGATGCATATCCACGGCCACGGTTTTGACTTCAATCCCCATCCACTTCATCAGATGCGACAGCGTTTTTTTATAATGCCCGAGGCTTTCCTCGGCGGACAGATCGCCGAGATGAGGGCCGATAAAAATCTGACGGTGCCGTCCGAGCGCGAATGTGTTCTTCATTTCACTGCCCAGCGCAATCACTCCGTCCACATCTGTCCGCGCCGGCAGGGGATCGGGTACATAGCCTCTGGAACGCCTAAGGAAAAAAGGAGCACGTTCGCTCAGGCGGACAACCGAATCGTCAATGGCATGCAGGATCGGCCGATTGTGTGTCAGAATCCGGTCGGCAATTCCGGCCAAGTAGACGCGCGCCGGTTCATCTTCATAAAGAATCGGCAATCCGGACGGATTTGCGCTGGTCATGACCAAATAAGAAAAACTTCCGTCATCGAAAAGCAGATGATGCAGCGGCGTATAGGGCAGCATCACGCCGATTGTCCGGACTCCGGGAGCCAGCGTTTCGGGAAGCAGCCGGTCATAATCAGCGCCTTTTTCAAGCAGGACGATCGGCGCCTCCGGCGAACGAAGCAGGCTTTCTTCCCGATCCGAGACCACGGCAATCCGTCGTGCCGCTTCAACGGAGGCCGCCATGATGGCCAGAGGCCTCTCCGGCCTGTTCTTGCGTTGCCTGAGCTTTTCAACCAGCTCCCGATCGGCCGCGTCGCAGGCAAGATGGTAGCCGCCGATACCTTTGACCGCCACAATCATGCCGGACTCCAGTGACCGGACCGTCAGACGAACGGCATCGTCGTGCCGTCCGAGAACATTGCCGTCCATATCGATCAGCGACACATAGGGCCCGCAGGTATCGCAGGCAATCGGCTGCGCATGATGGCGCCGGTTGGACGGGTCGCTGTACTCCGCCGCACATTGATCGCACATCGGAAAATCTTTCATCGATGTGTACGGCCGGTCATAAGGAAGCGCGGCGATAATCGAATAGCGCGGACCGCACTGCGTACAATTGATGAACGGATAGCGGTAGCGAAAATTGCCGGGATCACGCATTTCACGCAGACAATCGTCGCAGACGGCCGAATCCACCGGTATGACCAGGGTCGATTTTCCGCCCCGGTCGCTTTCGAGGATCGTAAAATCCGTCAGGCCCGCTGCTGCGACATGCTCACAGGTCATCTCGTCAATCCGCGACAGCCTCGGCCTTTCCGAGACCAGCTTTTTCATCGCCAGGCGGATCGCTTCACGGGTCCCCTCCCAGACGATGCGGACACCGTCCATGTTATTCTGAACTGTCCCTTTCAGGCCGGCCTCCTGAGCAAGACGGAAGACAAACGGACGGAAGCCGACTCCCTGCACCCTGCCTCTGACGAGAACTTTTACGGCTTCGCACACGTTTCATACGCTTTCCTGAGCCAGTTCAGCCAGTTGTCGAAGCCGGCTCCGCTCACTGCCGAAATCGGCATGAGCTGCGAATCCGGATTGATTCCGTGCAGATCCTCTTCGGCTTTGTCCATATCGAAAGCGACGTACGGCAGCAGGTCGATTTTATTAATCAGAGCAAGTTCCGTCACATGGAACATCAGCGGATATTTTGTGATTTTATCGTTTCCCTCAGGAGTACTGAGGACAACAATCCTGTGATTCTGGCCGAGATCGAATTCCGACGGACAGACCAGATTGCCGACATTTTCAATAAATAAAATGTCGACTGAATCAAGGTCAAGATCCGGAAGTACTTTGGCAACCATCCGCGGATCAAGGTGGCACTCGCCCTCGGTCGCGATCTGAATGGCTCTGACGCCTGTCCGGCGTATCCGGTCGGCATCACGTTCTGTGGCGATATCCCCTTCAATGACACCGATTCGGAATTCAGCCGCGAGCGCCGAAATGGTTTTTTCCAGTATCGTTGTTTTTCCCGCCCCCGGTGAACTCATGATGTTGATCGCCAGCGTACGGGTTTTGTGAAAAAGCTGTCGATTGAATTCAGCCGCCCGGTCGTTATTCTCCATCACGTTCTTTTCCAGTGTGATTTTCATCCTCTTCTCAGCTCCCTTCGTATGATTCTATTTTAAACGTTTCTCCGGCAAGAAGCACTCCGAAAGGCAGTCCGCAGTCCGGACAAGTTGCAAGCAGCTGCCGGGGTTCATATTCCTTGCCGCAGACCGAACATCTGGCGCGCCCTTTCTCTCTGATAATCTTCAGCGATGCATCTCTTTTCAGAAGCGGAATTTCACCCGACAGCCGAAACGCATCAAAAGCGAAGCAGAGCGCATCGGGCAGGACATTGCTCAGATCGCCGACAATCATCGATACCTTTTCCACTGAACGGATCCCGTGCTTTTCAGCATCTTCCGCAACCATTTGCAGCGCGTCTCCCATCAGCCCCATTTCATGCATCAGAAAAGACCCCTTTATCCGGCAGACCGACCCACCATTTTTGCTGCTCATTTTTTACCGGGTAGATCGCAAGGTTCAGTGAACCTCCTTTTTCCCGCAACGAAAAAGATTTCTCACAGCCGGGACATACCAGCTGTTGATCGTAAGCGATCCACTGCGCCATTTCATGGCATTCCCGGCATTCCTTACCGCACGCCGCCGCCTTCTGCCCGTCAAAAAAAAAGCAGACCAGCCGGCCGCTAATCATCTGTTCACCATAGCCAAGGCTCAGATGGTCAACCGGGTACCAGCTGATCCCCTGCAATACATCCGCGGCGCGCTCTATTTTTTCTATATCATTTTCAAAGAGCGGATAGATAACTTCCTTGCCCGTTTCTGTCAGACTGCGTGCCACTTCTTTAAAAAAAGAACGCCGATTCATTTTTCACCACGCCAGCTGTCGATCTGCTGCTTTACCCGTTCAACCAGCTCTGGTACAGCTTTCTCCGCCGTGCCGGTAAGACTCACGCCGAGTTGCAAAGACGCCGGCTGGATGCCGAACATTACCATTCTCTCTGGAAGCCGGTCGCGAAGCTGGGCGGCAGAAATGACTTCCTGAAAACCGATCTGGTGCACCGACATTTTGATCCCGTTAAAAGAAGGAATCTGTTCTTTCTCCAATTTAATGATTTCCCCCGGCTGCTTTCCGGCATTAACGGCATCAATAATAATCAGCGAATCCGTTGCTTCAACAGGGCCGAGAAGCTGCATTCCTTCCGTCGTCCCGTCAATAAATTCAAGATTTTCAACGCCCTTGAGCGCCTTTATCAGGCGGGGAAGAATCTGAACGCCAAGCCCTTCATCGGAGTAGAGCGAATTTCCGATGCCGAGAATCGTAATCCTTTTCGCCCGATTCTCTTTCTCTATCGCAGTCGGCACGCCGGGCCGCAGATTCCGGGCAGCTGCCCCGGCCTGTTCTTCTGCCCGGTGCAGCGGTTCAAATTTATAACCGGTAAAAATCGACGACATGGTGCCATTTTTATCCAGCCAGTCTTCGCGGAAAGACAGGTAGACATGGACAACGATAAAAAACATGAAGGCCCAGGCAACCAGATGGTGCCAGGAGCGCACAGTAAAATCCGAGCCGCCGAAAATGAAGGGCACCCATGCAAAAGCCTTGCCGTAAATCGTATCCGGCTGCGGCTGAAACAGCATATAATAGCCGGTAAACACCATGATTACCGAGCCAAGTCCGATGAAGAGCCAGTAAGTGAGCTGGGCAAGCGGATTGTGGCCGATATAGTGCGGCTTATGATTCGGAATAAACAGGTAGCCCTTGATCGTCTCAACCATACCGAGCCAGAAATCTTTCTGGAGAATCTGCGACTTGGCGTAGTGATTGCCCTTGAAGGTCCAATACGCCCGGAAGATCAGATTCATCGTGAAAATGAAAGCCGTAAAGAAGTGAACATCCCGCACCCAGCCCATTGTAAAGCTGTAATAAGCATCGCCGTTCGTGCTCGGTGTGATGAACGGATGGCCGATATAGATCCCGGTAATCATCAGAACCACGATCGCTAAAGCATTCACCCAGTGGAAAATGCGAACCGGCCGTTCCCAGACATACACGGAATTGGTCACCCGCTCTTTTACAGCAAGGCGGTCCGCCTGACTCGTTTTTTGATTTCTCAAAGCCCGATTCGTTTTAATTAAGGGTCTCGCATCCGTTAGCGTTTTCATTCTTCTCCCCTCCTTATTCCTCCACCTGAATCGATGTCAGTTTGTTGTTTTCCAGATCCGTCAGATGCACGGCGCAGGCGAGGCAAGGATCGAATGAATGAACCACACGCAGGATTTCAAGCGGCTGATTCGTATCGGCAACCGGAACATTTTTCAGTGAGGATTCGTAGGCTCCGATCGTACCGGCATTATCGCGCGGCGAAGCGTTCCACGTCGTCGGAACGACGGCCTGATAGTTCTTTGTTTTGCCGTTCTCGATCTCGATCCAATGGCCGAGGGAGCCGCGCGGAGCTTCTACCGTACCGACACCGAAAGCATGCTGCGGCCATGTCTTCGGTTCCCACTTCGAATTGTCGAAAGTCGTCTGGTCGCCGCTCTTCAGATTGGCAATCAGACTGTTATAATCATCGCGAAGCCATCCGACGGCCATCACCGCGTCCAGCCCGCGGGCAACCGTCCTTCCGAGTGCGGAATGCATGGCACTGATCGGCACGTTCAGTTTTTTCAGCGTGTCATCGACAATCGCCCGATAATCGCCCTTGTTTGCTGCATAGCCGACCATAATCCGCGCCAGCGGCCCGGTTTCCATCGCATGGCCCTTCCAGCGCGGCGACTTGACCCAGCTGTACTTCCCGTTTGTATTCAGGTGCTGATAAGGCGGCTGCGGTCCGGTATAATTCAGCGCCGTTTCGCCTTTCCATGGATGACGGCCGCCGCTGGACTGTCCGCCGTACGTATACCAGGAATGGTCGATCCGCTCGCTGACCTGATTCGAATCACGCGGGTCTACGTCGAGAACTTCATTCATGTTGCCGTTGAGGATGATCCCTCTCGGCACCCTGTAAAGTTTCGTATCGCGGATGTCCTTTGTCGAAAAATCGCCGTAACAGAGATAATTGTTCAGACCGCCGCCGATCTGCTTGCTGCCCCAGTCTTTATAATACGAGCCGATCGCCAGCAGATCCGGAATGTAGACCTGGTTGACAAAGTCGTTGGCCTGCGAAATCAGCTGATCGATCTGATCCAGTTTCTCCGAGTGAATGCCGTTGTCCATGTTGAGATCCAGCGGTGTCGCCATGCCGCCGACCAGATAATGCGGATGCGGATTTTTCCCGCCGAAAATTGTATGGATTTTAACGATCTCTTTCTGCCAGTCCAGTGCCTCCAGATAATGTGCGACAGCGAGCAGGTTAATTTCAGGCGGCAGTTTGTAGGCGGGATGGCCCCAGTAGCCGTTCGCAAATACACCCAGCTGGCCGCTGTCCGCAACCTTTTTTATTGTCTGCTGAACACTTTTGAAGTAGCCCGGCGAGGAATTCGGCCATGAAGAGATGGACTGGGCAATCCGGCTTGTCTCATTCGGATTAGCTTTCAGAACACTGAGCGCGTCCACCCAGTCAAATGCATGAAGATGATAGAAATGAACGACATGATCATGAACCATGATGGTTTCATTCATCATATTTCGAATCAGATTGGCATTTTGGGGAACATGGATGCCGAGCGCGTCTTCCGCCGAACGAATGCTGGCGAGAGCATGCACCGTTGTACAAACGCCGCAAATACGCTGGGCAAAAGCCCAGACATCGCGCGGATCCCTGTTTTTGACGACCAGTTCAATGCCGCGGATGGCGGTCCCTGAACTGAATGCATCTGTAATTTGTCCGTTCTGCACGTCTGCTTCGATCCGCAGGTGTCCCTCTATTCTTGTCACCGGATCGACAACTACACGTTTACTCATTCTGATCACCCTTATCCTGCTGCTTGTTTTTGTGGTGCTTGACAGCGGCCGTTATCCCGGCATGCGCACCGACACCGACAGCTGCGGCACCAACTGCCACTGTGCCCCATTTCTCCGGATTAACCGTCGTCTGCGTCAGCGGAAGTTTTGCGTAACGCGTATAGAACGGACCGTTGTCCCAGAAGTCGGCTTCCGAACAGCCGATGCACGGATTTCCCGACTGGATCGGATAGCTGACGCCTCCGTTCCAGCGCAGTTCGGCGCATGCATTATACGTTGTCGGGCCTTTGCAGCCGAGTTTATAAAGGCAATAGCCTGCTTTCAGATTCGGATCGTCAAAAGACTCCGCAAAGAGGCCGGCATCAAAGTAGGCTCTTCGGTTGCACTTATCATGAATACGGTGGCGATAGTAAGCTTTCGGTCTGCCCAGCATATCGGTTTCCGGGAGCTTATCAAAAGTGACGATATGAGCAAGAACACCGGTCATGACTTCGGCAATCGGCGGACAGCCGGGGACACGGATCACCGGAATTCCCTGAAGTACCGACGCTGCAGGCCGCGCCCCGGTCGGATTCGGATTCGCCTTGGCGATTCCTCCCCATGAAGAACACGTGCCGAAGGTCAGCACTGCCTTGGCATTGGCAGCCGCCTCGCGCAGGAGATCAGCCCCTGAGCGGCCGCCGATCGTCAGATATCCGGCCGCCTGAGGCACGCTGCCTTCCACGACGAGAGCATACTGGCCTTTATACTTTTTCAGCACATTTTCCTTTGCCGTTTCCGTCTGGAAGCCCGCCGCTGCCGTCAGAAGTTCCATATATTCAAGAGAAATCATGTTGAAGATGACACTTTCCGCTTTAGGGTATGAAGAACGGATAAAGGATTCCGAACAGCCCGTGCAATCCTGCATCTGCAGCCAGATAACCGGAATGCGAGTTTTTGTTTCCATGGCATGAGCAACCTGGCCGGTCTGGGAAAAATCAAGTCCCATTGTAGCAGCCAGCGTCGCACACATCTTTAAAAATGTTCTTCTTGAAAAGCCTTTGGCTAAAACGCTTTCATAAATTGTTGGCTCCCCATTTTTCAAGTTAATCGCTCCCCCCCGAATCCTATTGACTCTTAGATAAAAGCTCAGTGGACATTGAATCTTTTTGACCTTGCTCAAGCGGCATAAAGACTGACAGAACCATTTGAACGCAGCATGGATCCCGAAATACGCCCTTATCCTTTCATTACAAAACAGCTCGGGCGCGGCGATCATTTATCCGCTCCGGTTCAAATATCGGCTAACCTATTTGGTTACCAATTAACTTAATGATAGTAAACTGCAATTTTATTTAATATGACATTTATCACATACAAAAATTATTATATATATTAAAATAGGAAAGCGTTTACACTCTATTTTGAACGAAGAGACCTGCAAAGTTTTTTATCTTTGCAAGTTCAGTCGTTTTCATGGACCGGCTTCACAGAATCGTGAATCGGCAGGTTAGCTGCTAAAGAATATGTGGGCGGATCTTCCAAAAAAAGGCAGAACACAGCCCGCTGCTCGGTGTCTAGAGCCGGCAAATGAACCAAGCAGTTTCATCTTAAACCCTTTGCTATTTTAAAACAACAAAGAATTTTTTAATTATCTTAAGCTGTAAAGATATTTTTAATGGTCGTAGGCAACAAAGAATTTTTTAATTGTTTTTCATTTAAGCAGCAAAAAGAGGCTGTCCCAAAGGGACAGCCTCTTTATAAAGTTCCGAAATTATTTGCTTGACAGATTGTAGAACGACGCGTCGCCGAGGTATTCGGCGGAAGCGCCCAGATCGTCTTCAATTCTGATCAATTGGTTGTATTTCGCAATTCGATCCGTTCTCGCAAGAGATCCGGTTTTAATTTCACCCGCGTTCGTCGCGACAACGATATCGGCAATCGTCGTATCTTCCGTTTCGCCTGAACGGTGCGAAACAACGGCTGTGTAGCCGGCTTTCTGAGCCATTTCAATGGCATTCAATGTTTCAGTCAGCGTACCGATCTGATTGACTTTAATCAGAATCGAGTTCGCAACGCCCATGTCAATACCCTTTTTCAGATAGTCTGTGTTGGTGACGAACAGATCGTCTCCGACCAGCTGAACGCGGCCGCCGAGAGCCTTCGTCAGTTTCTGCCAGCCTTCCCAGTCGTTTTCATCCAGCCCGTCTTCAATTGAGATGATCGGGAATTCATCAACGAGCTTTTGGTAATAGTCAATCATTTCGTCTGTCGTCCTGACGACGCCTTCGCCTTTGAAATTGTACTTGCCGTCTTCATACAGTTCGGAAGATGCAGGGTCGATTGCCAGTTTAACATCGACGCCCGGCTTGTAGCCGGCTTTTTCGATCGCTTCAACGATCGTCTTAAGAACTTCCTCATTGTTTTTAAGGTTAGGCGCAAAACCGCCTTCGTCACCGACTGCCGTCTGATGCCCCTTGGCAGCCAGTACGGATTTCAAAGCGTGATAAACTTCGGCTCCGATGCGAACCGCTTCAGCAAGAGATTCGGCACCGACAGGCATGATCATGAATTCCTGGAAGTCGACACTGTTATCCGCATGCTTTCCGCCATTCAGAATGTTCATCATCGGCGTAGGAAGAACTTTGCTGTTGACACCGCCGAGGTAACGGTACAGCGGGAGGTCGAGCTCATCGGCAGCAGCATTGGCGGCAGCGAGCGAAACACCGAGAATCGCGTTGGCGCCAAGCTTGCCCTTATTTTCCGTACCGTCGAGATCGATCATCGCCGTGTCGAGTGCCACCTGATCCAAAACTTCCATGCCGACAACTTCGGGAGCGATAATTTCATTAACATTTTTAACGGCCTTGAGAACACCCTTGCCGCCGTAACGGCTTTTATCGCCGTCGCGCAATTCGACAGCTTCGTGTTCGCCGGTTGACGCGCCGCTTGGAACAAGAGCCCGGCCCTTGCCGCCGGCCTCTGTATAAACTTCAACTTCAACAGTCGGATTGCCGCGCGAATCCAGTACTTCGCGTCCGTAAACTTCTACGATTTGAGACATTCGCTATCTCTCCTTATCATTCTTTCGAGTTAATTTCAGAAAATCACGGGTGATTCCTCCGGCAGGTGCCGCCCGCTGTCCGGACAGCGGCGGTCTTCTGCCGGCGGTACTCTCCGGTTTTCACAATGCCGGAAATCATCAGATTTTCAATGAACAGTCAGATTGCATCTTCCGTACGCACAGCCAAAAAACGCGGTCCGCAGAAACTCAGGCTTTGGCGGCTTCCAGCAGCGCCAGGAAGGATTCGGGCTGCAGGCTTGCACCGCCGACGAGCGCGCCGTCGATATCGGACTGAGCCATGAAATCGGCAATGTTGGCGGGTTTTACGCTGCCGCCGTACTGAATGCGTACTTTCTCAGCGGCCGCTTCGCCATACAGTCCGGCCGCCGTTTCGCGAATGAAACGGCCGACTTCGTTTGCGTCTTCGGCAGAAGCCGATTTTCCCGTTCCGATGGCCCAGATGGGTTCATAGGCAATAACAACGGCCGGAGCCTGGTCGCCCGGAACCCCTGCAAAGGCTTTGGTAACCTGTCTTTTAACGACAGCCTGCCATCTTCCGCCTTCCCGTTCGTCAAGCGTTTCGCCGACGCAGACAATCGGCAGCAAGTGGTGAGCAAAAGAGGCAAGCACTTTTTTATTGACGGTATCATCGGTTTCGGCAAACATTGCCCTTCTTTCAGAATGGCCGATGATAACATAGTCCACACCGAGGTCTTCCAGCATGACCGGGCTGACTTCGCCGGTGAAAGCGCCGGAATTTTCAAAGTGAACATTCTCAGCACCGATCTTCAAATTGGAGCCCTTGGCATCGGCAACGATACGATCAAGAGCGGTAAAAGGAGCAGCAACGACCGAATCAACGATATCGGGCGAAGGAACTTTGTCCTTCACTGCTTCGACGAATCCGTGCGCTTCCCTGACCGTCTTGTTCATTTTCCAGTTGCCGGCAATAATCGGTTTACGTGACATATACGACACCTTCCCTTTCTTGCAAGTTGCAATCTTTATTTACTTTCCGTTATTCCGCGTCATCCAGCGCAGCGACACCGGGAAGTACTTTGCCTTCCATCAGCTCAAGCGAAGCGCCGCCGCCCGTCGAAATGTGGCTCATCTTGTCCGCTAAATGGAACTTTTCAACAGCCGCAGCAGAATCGCCGCCGCCGATGATCGTCGTCGCATCGGTCGCCTCGGCCAGTGCTTTAGCGACATCAGCCGTTCCCTTGGCATAAGCGTCCATTTCAAAAACGCCCATCGGTCCGTTCCAGACAACGAGCTTGGATTTTTTGATTGTTTCCGAGAACAGGGCGACCGTTTTCGGGCCGATGTCCAGGCCCATCCATCCTTCAGGAATCTGATCGATGTCTACTGTCTTCTTGTTGGCCGTTTCAGAAAATTCATCAGCAACAACGGCGTCGACAGGTGTCAGAAAGTTGACACCCTTTTCCTTTGCCTGCTCCATGAATTTCTTGGCCAGATCCAATTTATCGGCGTCAAGAAGCGACTTGCCGATGCCGAAGCCTTTCGCTTTGATGAATGTGTAAGAAAGACCGCCGCCGACAATCAGATTGTCCACTTTGTCCAGCAGATTTTCAATCACGCCGATCTTATCGGTAACTTTTGCACCGCCGATAATAGCCGTAAACGGATGCTTCGGATTGTCAAGCGACGCCGCCATGACGTTCAGTTCCTTTTCCATCAGGAAGCCGGCGACGGCAGGAAGATAGTTCGCGATGCCTTCCGTTGACGCATGAGCGCGGTGGGCGGAACCGAATGCATCATTCACATAAACATCCGCGAGCGAAGCAAACGCCTTGGCAAGTTCAGGATCGTTCTTTTTCTCGCCCTTTTCAAAGCGGACATTTTCAAGTAAGAGCACGTCGCCGTCTTTCAGCTTAGCGACAGCGGCTTCAACATCGGGGCCGACGACTTCATCGGTCTTGGCAACCGGTTTGCCGAGCAGTTCGCTGAGACGCTCTGCAACCGGATTCATCCGCAGCGATTCCTTGTTTTCCGCTGTCGGACGGCCAAGGTGAGAAGCAAGAATGACTTTAGCGCCGTTTTCAATTAAGTATTTGATGGTCGGAAGCGCGGCACGGATACGCGTGTCATCCGTCACCGTCGTACCGTCTAGCGGAACATTGAAGTCAACGCGGCAAAAAACTTTTTTCCCTTTAACATCAATGTCGCGAACGGTTTTCTTTGCCATGTCAAAACCCTCTTTCCACTTTTAATTCACAAACAAAACCGGGTAAAACAGGCCGCCGCGGCGGCCGTCCCGGGCTGTTCTTATACGGATGCTCCCTGTAAACAAGAAATCCGTATAAAATAGCGGAAACAGTACTGTTTCCGCTATTCAAGTTCTATTCAAAAATGCCCGGCCGATTATTTCGAAAGCTTAGCAAAATATTCAAGCGTTCTGACCAGCTGAGAAGTATAGGACATTTCGTTGTCATACCATGCAACGACCTGAACAAGCTGCTTGCCGTCGACTTCGAGGATCTTCGTCTGTGTTGCGTCGAACAGAGAACCATAAGTAATGCCGATGACATCTGAAGAAACGATCGGGTCTTCGTTATAGCCCAAAGTTTCGTTAGCAGCTGCTTTAATCGATTCATTGATTTCTTCAACAGTTGTATTCTTTTTCAGTGTTGCATAAAGCAAAGTCGTTGAACCTGATTTTACCGGAACACGCTGGGCAGAACCATCGAATTTGCCTTTCAGTTCAGGGATAACAAGAGCAACGGCCTGTGCAGCACCTGAAGAAGCAGGAACGATGTTTTCAGCAGCGGCACGGGCACGGCGCAGGTCGCCTTTTCTGTGCGGGCCGTCCAGAGTCATCTGGTCGCCGGTATAAGCGTGAACCGTCGTCATCAGGCCTTTTTCGATACCGAATTTGTCATTCAGAACTTTAGCAACCGGAGCTAAAGAGTTCGTTGTGCAGGATGCGCCGGAGATAACTGTTTCCGAGCCGTCCAATGTTTCATGGTTAACGTTGAATACGATCGTCTTCATGTCGCCTTTTGCAGGAGCGGAGATAACAACTTTCTTAGCGCCGCCCTTGAGATGAGCTTCCGCTTTGTCTTTCGAAGTAAAGAAACCTGTGCATTCAAGCACGATATCAACACCGAGGTCACCCCAAGGCAGTTGTGAAGGATCAGGGTTGGCAAGGACCTGAACTTTTTTGCCGTTAACGACGAAATAGCCTTCTTCGACTTTGACTTCGCCGTTGAAACGGCCCTGGGTCGTATCATATTTCAGCAGATTTGCCAGCATTTTAGCATCTGTCAGGTCGTTGATAGCAACAACTTCCAATTCGGGAACGTCCTGAATTCTTCTGAAAGCCAGACGGCCGATGCGACCGAAACCATTAATACCAACTTTAACTGTCATACCAATAATGACCTCCTAAATGGTTTAAAAATTTTTTAAAATCTCTTGTGCAGCCCCTTCATCCGTAATCAGTACGGAGTCAGGGCCTTTCTTGAAGTAAGCCTTGATTGCCTCAGCCTTAGACTTCCCCCCGGCCACAGCAATAACTGCCCGGGCGCCAAAAAGATCTTCCCACTGCAGTCCGATCGTCTGGACTTTATGGATGACGCGGCCGGTTCGATCAAAGAAATAGCCGAATGCCTCGGCCACAGCATGTTCCGTGTCGAGCCGCGTAAGGAGCTCTTCGCCGGCATGACGGCGAAGAGCGATCGTTTTTGCGCTGCCTATGCCATGAACGACAATCGTCGCACTATGGACGAGCTGCAAAACTTCATGAATACTGGGCTCTTCAATCAGACTGTGATAGGATTCATCACTGAGCTGATCCGGAACGTGGAGCAGATGATAGCGGCCTTCAGCCTTTTCGGCCATCTTAGCACAGATCGTATTCGCCTGATTTTCGACCTTAACGCCCAGGCCGCCTCTCGCCGACACAAACAGCAAATCCTGATGTGCCTTCTTCAGCGGATGCATCATTTCCGCGACGGCCGCAAGCGTTGACCCTCCGGTAACCGCAATGATGTCCTTTGCGCCGAGAGAGCGCTCGATTTCCCGGACGCAGGCCAAACCCAATTCATTCTTGACCAGCGCGTATTGATCGCTGTCGCCGGAAACAACAACTGCCTTGGATACGCCGAGTACGTCTTCCAACTTTTTTTCCATATCCTTCAGTCCGAAGATATCCTTCATCACCTTTTCCAGTGACTTAACAATAGCCTCTCCATCATTCGTCAAATACATGCCGCTTGAAGCCATATGGATGAGTCCTTGCTGACTGAGAAAAGTAACTTCGCCGCGCAGAACGCGCTCCGTCATCCCAAGGCGGGAAGACAGGCTGCGTCTGCCGATAGGCTGTAGGATATGCAGTGAATGAAGAATACGGTAGCGGCCGGACATTATGTCTAAGACATCAGGGATGAGCTTTTTCTGAAGATCAAGCAAGCGTTCCACAGCATTCCCCTCAATCGACCCTGGACGGTCGTGAAATGTCCCACATAGTCATTTTATGTCCCATCTGCTCCATGATCATAATAACAACTTTCAATTATGTTTACAAGTAAAAACATGTAAAACTTTTGTGTGATCTTTTTAATGACGCAAAAATGTCACAAATAGCAAGAAAGCTGTTACTAAGCCAAATTGCAGGGAATTTAACTATCTGTTAATTTTGAAGATACCTCTTTTTCACTATCTTCCGGCCTGTTTCAAACCTCTCGGACGCGTCCGTCATTCAATTTAAGTATTCCCCGGATAAGCTGCATTAAAACACTGAAAATGTCGTATTTATGCCGGTTATTGTTTTTTTTAAGGGACACTGTTTGTCCCAAATAGTCTGTCCGGCCTCCACGGTTTGCTTACGCTCCCCGGAAATTTATTATTTAGATAGCCTCCGCTCGACGGTTGAACCGATTCCGCAGGCCCGGCGATACTTAGTGACGGCACGGCGGGAACAGCGGAGTCCCTCCTCGGCAAGCAGTCCGGCCAGGCGCTGGTCGGAAAGAGGATTTCTTCTGTTTTCCCGTTCAATCAAGTACCTGATTCGGGACTGAATGTGAAAAACCGACGCGCCGCCCCGATCTGTTTTGATACCTCTGACAAAAAAATTCTTCAGCGGAAAAAGCCCGTACGGAGTCTGGACGTACTTGTTTGCAACGGCACGGCTGACCGTCGATTCGTGAACGGACAGCCTCTCCGCCGCCGTTTTCATAGTAAAAGGCTGCAGATGCTCTTTTTCTCCGGTCATAAAATAGCGTTTTTGCCTTTCGGCCATCATTTCGGCCAGCATCATAATCGTCTGTTTTCTTTTGGAAACACCGGCCAGCAGCCAAGTCGCCTCTTCAATTTTTTCATGGAGATACCGTTTTGTTTCGCTGTCCGATGTTTTCAGATATTGCTCGTAATCCTGGCGGTCAACAGATACCTTTGGAAGAAAGCGATCCTCAAGTTCGCACACGATCCTTCCGTCATGTACGCCGATCGTCACGTCGGGCACCACATAATGAGGCCGGTCGGCCTGAATCGCGCTCACGGGAACCGGAGACAGCGATCGGATCGCCGCCACCGCGTCAAGAACCGCCTTTTCCGTTGTTCCGAGCATGTCGGCAAGCTCCGCCCAATCCCCGGTCAAAAAACGATCGCAGTAATCGGAAAGGATTAACTCGGCAAGCGGCAGACGCGGCGCCTTTTTCTTCAGCTGGAGCAAAAGGCATTCGGCAAGCGAGCGCGCGCCGACTCCGGCCGGTTCAAGCGACTGGACCTGCGCCAGCGCTTTTTCGATTGCCGCAGAATCCAGGCCGAAACGGCCGAGCAGATTCTCAGGATCTTCGTCCAGATAGCCGTTATCGTTCAGGCAGTCAATCAGAACATCCGCTGCGGCCATAACTTTTTTATTCAGCCGAAGCTGGTGGAGATCCCGATGGAGCAGTTCGCGAAAATCGCTCGTTCCGGCCACCGTTTCCTCGATGACTTCCGTCGTACTCTTGACCCCGTCTCCGGCCGTATAGGGGCGGTCGGTCCGGAAATCGGAATCTTCAACGTGCAAAAGAGGGTTTTCGAGCGCTTTTTCATGAATGTACTGGGAAAGTTCTTCATTGTTAAACTGCAGCAGCGTCACCGACTGATACAATGCCGGCGCCATCTTCAGTTTCAGTGACTGTTTTTGAACCAGTGCCAGACCCATTCCGCTCACCTCTCTATTTTTATTATACCAATGAGTCGGAAAAGCGGCTACGGTTTCATTTGAAAAATGAACATCCGGCCATGCCGGCAAAGCCTGCCGGCTGGCAAACAAACCTCCGGGAGGCTCCGTTGTGTCGGGCATGGAGCGCCGGGTGGCCGAACAGGCTGCAGGACATGGCACCTTTTGTCGGTATATCACCTGCTTAATTTTTACATTTTTTTAAAAATAAAAGAGGCCTTCCGTTTTAACACGGAAAGCCCGGAAGATCAGCAATGCGGTTTTGGAAAACAAGGCCTGCCGCACTGCACATCATAATGGCACTCGTCGCACGTCTGGGAAAGCGTGTGCGGATAATAATGCTGATGTTCATAGATGTAATGGGTCATGATCCGTGTATGTGTCGGATGGATATGCTGAACGATCACCGGTTTATAAACATGTTCAACGTTCACACTCGCGGGATCATAGAATGAACCGCCCTGCTTCGGCGGGCAGTGAAGTTCGTTTGACGGACACGCTGCGGGCAAAGCGGTCGGTTTCGCGCCGTAGCCGTACGGACCGATCATACTCTTAGCCCCTTTCACGTGTCCCGCCGCAGCCAGAGGGTTGGCGACAGGCAGGTTCGCTTCCGGCTTAATCTCCGGCATTTTCGCATAAGGATTGGCCGGCATTGGTTTAATTGGAAAAGGTGAAACCTCCATAATTTTTGTTCCTCCTCATCATTATAAAGTACACTAATAACCTATGTGCTGGGGATTAGCCTCGCCCTAATGAGAACACCTAATTTTCCCGGCCCTGCGGAAATTGGGCAGCTTATGAAAACCGGCCGATCCGGAATGCCGGCAATTATTAAATATATCTCTTTATCTCTTTAACCGGCTCATTTTCCTGCTGTGCCGTCAAATGATGACCGATTCTTCCTGACCGTCAGTTTCGCAAAAGATGAAGAGCGTTTCCGCGATCCGTAAACTGCTGCCGCGGTCGGTAAAACGGGTATACCCGTGAAGATCGATTAAGCGCCGGCGACGACCGATAAACCGCTAAACTCCCTGCCACAGTTGAATTCGGTGCGCCTTTTCTCTAGTTCGGTGCGCCTGTACCCGGATTCGGTGCGGCCGTTCCTGCTCGGTGCGACTTCCCGGCGTTTTGGTGCGGCTTTCCTCTATTTCGGTGCGTTTGTAGCCGGATTCGGTGCGACCTAAACTCGATTCGGTGCGGCCGTTCCTGTTCGGTGCGGCTTCCCAGCGTTTTGGCGCGGCTTTTCTCTAATTCGGTGCGCCTATAGCCGGATTCGGTGCGGCCTAGATCCGATTCGGTGCGATTTCCCGGCGTTTCGGTGCGGCTTTCTAACGATTCGGTGCGACGGCCGATAAACCGGACACACCAGTGGGTCAAAACCGACCACAGCTGATCCATCAATCAATCTTTCTGTCCTGATTATTTGCACTTAATGACTCCAGTTTGTTTTCTGCCGGTTCTTTGACCGCTATTGTTGATATTTTGCGTTCCAATGATGATATGCCGGCGTTTCCCGGCGATTTTAGTCACGCTTCACAGAAATACACGGCCGGCTGAAGAAAACGATCGAGCGATTCCGCCATGTTAATGCCTGTCCGTGCAAAATATCCCACCTTCTTCGGAGAAATAAACGGCCGATCATATGAACACTTGGAAGAATAAACCGGCTTCCGTGCAAGCGAACGCTTTTGTAAGAATCGATGGTGTTTTGCGCCGCGGCCTGACTGGTTACATGAGTTGAGGAGATACCCATTTTATAAAAAATCAATCTGATTCAAAAATGGGCCTTGCAAAATGGAAGTTAATCGCTTAGAATAGATAAATGTCAGTGAATAAAATTTTTTTACAGATGTGCGCTCGTAGCTCAGGTGGATAGAGCAATGGTTTCCGGTACCATGTGTCGGGGGTTCGAATCCTCTCGAGCGCATCATATAAACAAGAAGCAAAAGGGCTTAGCCTGTGATGGCTGAAGCTCTTTTGTTTTTCTTCTGTTTATCCAGTCTCTTCCATTTTTATCATGAAGGATCAATGATTTTCCCGGTGGGACTATTTGTTCCCTGAACAGAGCGACTTCAGAGCGTTTCGGCGCAATGGATCGTTAACTGGAGACAGCCGGCCCTCCTTTCGAGCCGACGAACGGCCGGTGCGGCATTGCCCGCGGGGGCAAGAACGGTTCCCGGCTTTCTGATGAGCTGAAAATGCATGAAGAAGAGGCGGCCCCTGCAGGAATTTTTTCCAGGCAATAAAATTTGACCTATATTGACCTTTAGTATATGATTAATTTTGGTAATATGAAAGTCATCTTATTCCAAGTGAAAAGGGGGTTTCGTTCAATGCCTTTAATACCGACAGTCATTGAACAGACAAACCGCGGTGAACGTGCTTACGACATTTATTCACGCCTTTTAAAGGACCGGATCATCATGCTGGGCACGGCCATTGACGACAACGTAGCCAACGCCGTCGTCGCCCAGCTGCTCTTCCTCGCCGCAGAAGATTCAGAAAAAGATATCTCAGTTTATATCAACAGTCCCGGCGGATCCATTACTGCCGGCATGGCGATTTACGATACGATGCAGTATATCAAGCCTAAAGTGTCGACCATCTGCATCGGCATGGCCGCCTCCATGGGCAGCTTCCTGCTGACCGCCGGAGAAATCGGCAAACGCTATGCTCTTCCGAACAGCGAAATCATGATTCACCAGCCGCTCGGCGGAATGCAGGGACAAGCTTCCGACATGGAAATTCACGCGAAACGGATTCTTAAGATTCGCGAGAAATTGAACCACATCTATGCGGAAAGAACCGGTCAGCCGTATGATATTATTTCGCGTGATACCGATCGCGACAATTTCATGTCCGCTGAAGAGGCTAAAAAATACGGCCTGATTGATGAAATTCTGACGTCGTCAAAATAAAGCGTCCGGATTTGAGCATTTTTAAGAGGACAAAAACTCCGTTTTCCATGTCGAAAACGGAGTTTTTTTCAACGATTATTTTCAATAAACGACGCCAGTTTCGCAACCGCTTCCTGCTCGTCGGGACCATCTGCCCTGATAACGACCACTTCCCCGAATGCAGGCGCGATGCTCATGACACCCATAATGCTTTTTACGTTGACTACTTTGCCGTCGTTTTCCAGTGTCACATGAGAATGAAAGCGGTTAGCCTCCTGGACAAACAAAGCGGCGGGGCGAGCCTGAAGCCCCTCCTTCAACTGCACGGTCACTGTCTTTTCTAGCAACTGATTTTCCCTCCCTTTCGATATGGCATCTGCGACGCCTCTTCTGTGCGTCAATTATTTTATTGCCGGCTTTTCCGGATATTGCTGGCAATCGCGTTGATTTTTCGAAAGCGGTGATTGATTCCCGATTTGCTGATCGGCTCGCCATTGACTAGTTCGCCAAGTTCTTTCAAAGTAACATCGGGATGCTTCAGTCTGAGTTCGGCAATCTCTCTTAGTTTGTCCGGAAGTTCTTCGAGGCCTACACTCTTTTCAATCAGACGGATGTTTTCTACTTGTTTGATTGCGGCACTGACCGTCTTGTTCAGATTCGCCGTCTCACAGTTGACGAGCCGGTTCACCGAGTTGCGCATGTCCTTGACAATGCGTATATCTTCAAAATAGAACAGAGCCTTGTTCGCTCCGATGATGCTGAGAAAATCGGTGATTTTTTCTCCTTCTTTCATGTAGATAATAAAACCGTTTTTTCTGGCAAGCATCTTTACATTCAGATCGAACGTATTCATCAGTTTCGCTAAAGAACGCGTATGTTCCTCATAATTCGAGAAAATCTCAAGATGATAGGAAGACTCCGGGTGATTGAGCGAGCCTCCGGCAAGGAAGGCTCCGCGAAGATAGGATCTCAGACAGCATTTCTTCCCGACAAGTTCCGGAGCGATCTCCCGCGTAAACTGGCCGCTGTCGTCAATAATTTTCAGATCCCGCAGAAACGGCCCGGCCGATTCCTTCAGTCGGACAATATAAACATTATTTTTTTTCAGCCGCATTTTCCGCCGGACAAGAATTTCAATCCGGTAATTGTACACCTGCTTAATCAGCCTGTAAATACGCCGGGAGATCGCCGCGTTTTCCGTCGCAATGTCGAGCTCGACATGCTTGTTCCGAATCGATACAAATCCATTCATCCGGGTCAGCGCAGCCAGTTCCGCCCGTGCGCAGCAATCGTCAACCTCCAGCATAGTCAGCTCTTTCTTCGTATCCGCGGCAAAAGACATGGCAAGACCTCCCGACTTTCACACTTTTTTCTCGGAAAACAGCGTCATCAGCAGACTGGCGATTGCCGCCTCATTGTGGCGGATAACGCCTTCCGCTGTCTTAATCAGGGGCGCGCTGATGACATTAATGCCTTCTGCCTCGAGTTTTTCTCTGTCTACAGAAACCGGTTCAGCATCTTCGGCGGCATAACGCTTCAGGATATCCGGTGCAATCGGTTTATTGTTGACAATGATCGTATCGATAAACGGCTTCCCGACATGCCGGTTCATGACAGCAACATGGTCGGACGCGGAAAAACCGTCCGTTTCCCCTTTCTGGGTCATCACATTACAGACATAGACTTTCCGTGCGCCCGATCGGCAGATCTCGGCAGCAAGCCCGGGTACCAGCAGGTTCGGCACAACGCTCGTATAGAGGCTCCCCGGTCCGAGAGTAATCATATCCGCCTCACGTATCGCTTTCACACTCTCAGGCAAAGGCCGGATATCGTCCGGTTTCAGAAAGACGCGCTTGATTTTCTTATTCACCTGGGGAATGCGTGATTCTCCTTCAACAATGCTTCCGTCATTCATCACCGCGCCGAGAACGATGCTTTGATCGGCAGCGGGAAGCACCTCTCCGTGAACATTGAGAATATGACTCATTTCACGGACGCCCT
Source organism: Sporolactobacillus sp. KGMB 08714 (assembly GCF_036598985.1). Lineage (NCBI taxonomy): Bacteria > Bacillati > Bacillota > Bacilli > Caryophanales > Sporolactobacillaceae > Sporolactobacillus > Sporolactobacillus sp. KGMB 08714. The sequence goes on along the minus strand of NZ_JAUUBW010000073.1, from coordinate 115,300 downwards.
TGACAAAATCGCCGGTAATCGACGTGAGGGCGGCAATCAGCAGATTGCCCAAAGAGTGCCCGTTCAGGCCGCTGTCGGTCCTGAAGCGGTGCTGAAGCAGCTTTTCGAACACCGGTTCAATATCGGATAATGAAACAAGCACGTTGCGGATATCTCCAGGAGGCGGGATCTGCAGCTCGTTCCTGAGCATGCCGCTGCTTCCGCCGTCATCAGCCACGGTAACAATCGCTGTAATATCGACGGGGTACTTCTTCAGACCGCGGAGCACTGCCGGCAGTCCGGTTCCGCCGCCGATCGCGACAACTTTTTTTCGATTGGCCATTTTTATTTATTTCCCTTTCTCAATGTCCCGGTGCGATACACTGGTCGGATAATTTTCAGACAGTTTTTGACTGATCCACTCGGCAAGAGCGACAGAACGATGCTTTCCTCCCGTACACCCGATCGCAATCACGAGCTGCCCCTTTCCTTCACGTTTATATTGCGGCAGCATGAAGATAAGGAGATCCATCAGTTTTCCAAGAAACTGATGCGTTTCCGTCCATTTCAGGACGTACTCGGAAACATCGGGATCCAGTCCGGTTTTTGCGCGCATGTGCTGTATATAGTAAGGATTGGGCAAAAAACGCACATCAAAAACGAGATCGGCGTCAATCGGAAGCCCGTACTTAAAACCGAAGGACAGCAGATTCACACGGAACGTCTCGCTCTCGCCGCCGAACTCGCTGATAATCCGATCACGCAGCTGGCGCGGGCTCATATCCGTCGTATCAATATAATACTGAGCAAGCCCCTTCACTTCTTCAAGCTTTTTCCGTTCCAGCTGGATGCCCTCGATCGGGCGTCCCTTTTGCGAGAGAGGATGTGAGCGGCGGGTTTCTTTGTATCTCCGAACAAGCGTCTGATCCTTTGCATCCAGAAACAGTATTTTAGGTCTGATTTTTTCGGCTTTGCTAAAGGCATCAAGCGAGGAAAAAAGTGAATCGAAAAATTCCCTGCCGCGTAAATCCATCACCAATGCCACTTTATTCAATTTGTCCGAATCGGAGTCTTCAATCAGATCGATGAACTTAGGCATCAGGGTCGGCGGAAGATTATCAATACAGAAATAGCCCAGGTCCTCAAAAATACGGGTCGCCACCGTTTTTCCGGCACCCGACATTCCGGTAATAATCACCACTTGAATGTCTTTCATCTTTCATCCGTCCCGTCAACAGTAAATTCATTGAAAAAGCGTATCGTGATTCGGTTCGCGAAACAGGCGGTTCCCGAAGATGAAACGCTTTTCTTACAGTATACTCGAAAATTCGGGGTTCAGAAAGTGAGAAAGTGTCCCGCCGGACCGGACGGCGCGTGCCGGTGCCGGAAGCTATGCCGTTTGAACACCGTGAAAGAAGCCTGTCCGGGCTTTTATGAATTTTTTCGCACAAAGAAAAAGCAGCGAGGCCTTATTTTTCTTATGCTTACTAAAAGTAAAAAAAGAAAATTTTTAAGAAGGTCCGGATAAAAGGCCGAACATCGGCGCCGCGTCCTGCGGCCTGTCCATCACAAGGCCGGGAGCGGCTTCGCAGGGAAGGTTCCGGCTTACGCTAAAGGCACGGCTTTTCTAATGCTCAATTCCGCCCGCCTTTTCGTATCCCCTTTTTTTACACAAAAAAAGCGACACGCAATGATTGCCGTGTCCCTTGATATTATATATTAAAAGGGGGTCAATTCCTATTTTATATTAATCCTTTTACGTTTCAGAACGATTACATATAGATTAAAGAGCGATGAAAAGATTGATCCCGCCCGTCAAAACGTGTCTCATATACATCAGGGCAGGCAGCCGGACCGCCCGGCTCATTTTCCGGGACTGTTCAGCCTACCGCCGAAACATCCTTCATCTTTTCCACATATTTCTGCGCGTTGTCTGCCGCAATGCTGCCGTCTCCTGTCGCCGTGACAATCTGGCGAAGTTCTTTCTGGCGGACATCCCCGGCTGCATAAATACCCGGAATACTCGTCTCCATCTTTTCATTGGTCACGATATAGCCTTTCTCATCGGTGATGCCGAGATTCTCGACTGCCTTTGTCAGGGGATCCATGCCGACATAGATAAAGACACCGTCTACCGGGAAGTCGGAATCCTCACCGGTCTTTTTATTGTGAAGCGTCAGGCTGGAAACTTTTCCGTCTTTTCCATTAACTTTTGTGCAGACCGTGTCCCAGATAAAGTCGATTTTCTCATTATTAAACGCACGATTCTGCAGGATCTTCTGTGCGCGCAGCTGATCGCGGCGATGGATGATCGTTACCCGTGATGCAAAGCGGGTCAGATAGGTCCCCTCTTCAACCGCAGAATCGCCGCCGCCGATCACAGCCAGCTTCTTTTCTTTGAAGAAAGCTCCGTCACAGACCGCGCAATAGGAAACGCCGCGGCCGGCGAACTCTTTCTCTCCGGGAACGCCCATTTTGCGGTACTCCGCACCCGTCGTGATGATCACGGTCACCGCTTTGTACTCCTTATTGCCGCAAACGACGGTTTTGTAATCTTTCCCGTTCTTAATTTCTTTTATATCTCCATATGCATACTCGGCACCGAATTTCTTGGCATGTTCGAACATTTTATTTGAAAGATCGGGCCCGAGAATGGATTCAAACCCCGGATAGTTTTCAACGGCTTCGGTGTTCGCCATCTGACCGCCGGGGATCCCCCTTTCGATCATCAATGTCGACATATTGGAACGGGCGGCATAAACAGCGGCCGTCATGCCGGCAGGACCTGCCCCTGCGATAATCACATCATAGACCTTTTCCTCTTCAGACATTTCGATCCCGTCCTTTCTCATCTTAATCGATCACTACATATTAATATTATCTTCTGCCTGTTTGATAATTCCATGCTAAAGAATATAGGAAACAAAGTCCAGAATATTGCTCACCGGTGCGGGCCGTCTTACAGCCAGGTCATGCCGTCTTCCCACTGCTTGTCCAGAGCCGCCGCCAGTTCGCCGACATGTTTGCGCAGCCGGTACACAGTCGTACCGAGCTCCCTGGCAATTTCCTTCTGTGAGGTGCGCCCCCCAAATTCCTTTTTCCATAAATACAGCAGGGCCGCCGACCATCCGCTGCAGTCCATATCCCCGGACGGGCCAATCACCGAGTCGACCACCGACCAGAAACTGTACAGTTCCGGATTTTTCAGAGCCTCTTTTTCCCCGCCGACCCGGGCTTCCACCTGGCGCATAATCTGAAGCCGCATGTCCGTTTTTTCCGCACGGCGTTCCTCAAGCAGCCTCCGGGCAATCCCCTTAACGACAAAATCCGTTCCTCTGCCGGCAACCTCCTCAAGCGTCGTTTCATCGCCGATGCCCGCAAGATAGAACAGGGAAAAAAGCTGATAGGCACGATTTCCTTCCCAGACCTCTTTTCTAATCAGATCATGCACCATAAAATTTTTCTGTGCGTCCGGTTCGAATATCATGCTCTGAATTTTACTGTATTTGAACGGATGAAAGGGTTTGCCGCTGAAGTAATCCACCTGGCGCCAACTGCGTTCGGCCAGTTTCTGATCTCCGGTATGATAGGCGGCCAGCGCCATCCAGAAATAGAAAACCTGGTCGCAGCGCGCGCCCTTTCGTTCGGCGATTTTCAACCAGCGGCAGGCCTTCTCGTAATCTCCGACATAAAGATACGTCGAACCCAGTTTGCCGCAGTGTTCCGGAAGCAGCGGATAAAGACGGTCAAGGCGTTGCATAATGACGGCCAAATCGTCACTGTCGTCCAGCTGATAGAAGAAGGTCGCCAGATTGCACAATGCGTGAATATTGCCGGGATCTCTTTCCAGCACCCATTCGGCCGTTTTCAGCGCCTTAACGGTCGCCCCTATCGAAAAATAGGCGATCGCCAGATTGTTCTGTGCAGCAAGAAAATTCGGTTCATCTTCAATGACTTTTTTAAAAAAAACGATTGCTTCCTCGAAGTGCCCGCGCTCAAGCGCGAGCCGGCCTTTTTCATGAATGCTGATATAAGCCGCTGCCCCGGTGTCCGTGTCCTCCACTTCTTCCGAAAGCATCCGGTACAATTCCAGTGCCTCATGTCTGAATACACCGTCCGGCTCCATCGCCAGATAAGTGCTGACCTCATCCAGCGCTTCCTGAAAATCCCCAAGGTAAGCATAGTTGTTCGCTAAAAAGAAATAACAGTCCGTTAATTTATCATCAAGTTCATAAACCACTTTTTTCAACAGGCTGATCGATGTTTCGTACTCTTCCATTTCGGAAAGGATGGCCGCCTGCTGGCAAAGATATTCCACTTCGTCCGGTTTAAACATAAGCGCACGATTGAGATACTTGCTTGCACGTTCCAGATCGCCCTTCTGATAGCAGACCATTCCCCTTTGGTAGAAAAACTCGCCGTCATGATGAAATGAAATGACATGCGCTTTTTTCTGTCGGCTCTTCTCTTTCATCAGTTTTTGATCCCCCGTAAACCGCCGTTATGATACTAGCAATAGTATAGCATATTTAAAATAGCCGAGGGCAAAATCCTTGGGAGGGGGCGGGGAGAAGTGCAGCCGCAGCCGGCTGTCTCTATAACGAAAAACGGCCTTCTTCCCCGGCGTTCCGGAAGAAGGTCGCTGATGTGTACTGTTCCTTGCGATACGCAGCAGTTTGGCGGAATGAATCAATCACTCATTATTTTTGTTAAGACGCTGCCTTTGTATCCATATCTGTCGGTTCCGGTTTATGGAACCAGCCGCTTACTGTTCTGCGGATCCACGGAATAACCCAGTAGTCAACGCCCAGTTTACCTGCGTTGAAACCCGCGAAAACAATAAACATACCGATCAGAATATCAAGAGGGTTACTCGAAACGGTTCCGGCAAAAAGATAGGTGAAATTCATGAGCAGCGCGAAAAACGCGGCAGCCGTTGTCAGTGTCCCAAGAATCAGTCCCAATCCGATCAGCAGCTCGCCCCACTTTACGAGGAAGCTGAAAAAATCTGCTCCCGGGAGTGCTGCGTGACTCAGAAACGCATTAAACGGAGCATAGAGCACGTTTCCCGCCGATCCGGTCACCGGATGGGCGACCGCATTCTTCAAGTAGCCGGCCGCACTGAACGGCGGCGTGCCGAATACTTTTTCTACTCCGGCGGTAAACCATGACCAGCCGAGCCAGAGACGTAAAATGAGGAGAATGACTGAAGACGTTTTGCTCGTGCGCAACCAATTCACCATTTTCTTTTCCCCCCTTGCTGGAATGAATGCGCTTACATTAGGGAAAGCACCAACAGGTGTCTTTTTATCACCCACTTACTTTATACAATTCTTGACCGCAGGATAATGTGACATTAATCACATATTGCTGCCATTTTCCGTCCAAATGCTCTGATGTTCAAAGTTTGTTAACCTGCAGATATGATACAAATGAGTTCGGCCCTGAGAGTTTTGATCATTAGCAGAACGAAGCAAAAGAGCGGCCGGCCGACGTATGAATAAAACCCGGCAGGCCGTTCTTTATATCAGTCCCGCAGCCAATCTCAGTCCAAATAGTGCGGACGCTTTTCTTTTCTGAGCCTCCAATAGAGAATCAGACCTGCCCCTACAACAATCAGTATCCAGGCGAGCCATTGAGAGACACGCAGCGGCCCCAGCATCAGACTGTCCGTGCGCAGCCCCTCAATATAGCTTCTGCCAATGGCGTACCAGATAACGTAGGACATAAACAGTTCGCCGCGCTGAAGATTCGCTCGTCTTAAAATAAGAAGAAGGACAAATCCGATAAAATCCCAGACCGATTCATAGAGAAAAGTCGGTATGTAGTAAGTGCCGTTGATATACATTTGATTAATAATAAAAGTCGGCAGATGCATGTTTTCCAGTACGGTACGGGTGGTCGGCCCGCCGTGGGCTTCCTGATTCATAAAATTGCCCCAGCGTCCGATCGCCTGGCCGAGAATGACACTCGGCGCCGCGATATCGGCCACTTTCCAGAAGGACAGCCCGCGCACCGCGCAGAAAACGATCGCTGCCGCAACACCGCCGATCAGCGACCCGTATACAGCGATTCCCCCGTTCCAGATGGCAATGATTTCGATCGGATGCTGCGCATAGTATGACCATTCGAAGGCCACGTAATAAATGCGCGCACAGATGATCGCAATCGGTGCTGCGACTAATATCAGATCAATAAACGTATTTTCAGGAAGCCCGCGCTTTTTTCCTTCTCTCATGGCCAGAAGCAGCCCGAGCAGCGCGCCCACCGCGATAATAATGCCGTACCAGTAGATATGGACCGGCCCCAGCTGTACAGCGACCCGGTTTAAGGGTTCAATTGTCTGTCCCATCTCTTTTTTCACCCCGGAGTTATATGTTCATCACTGTTCTAGCGTTCATGCAGCGTATCATTTAACCGATCCGAAAATTGCTGGGCCGCATGGTAGCCCATGTTTTTCAGCCGATAGTTCATCGCTGCAACTTCGATGATAACGGCCAGATTTCGGCCGGGACGGACCGGCAGCACGAGCCTCGGCACTTCCGTGTCAATCAGCTTGATTTTTTCTTCGTCCAGCCCGAGCCGGTCGTATACTTTGTCCTGATCCCAGAGCTCAAGATGAATAACAAGAGAAACCCGTTTATAGTTGCGGACCGCCCCTGCACCGAACAATGTCATGACGTTAATAATGCCGAGGCCGCGTATCTCCAGAAGATGCTGGATCAGCTCCGGAGCGCTTCCGACCAGCTCGGACTCCCCCTCCTGACGAATCTCGACGGAATCATCGGCAACAAGCCGGTGCCCGCGTTTCACAAGCTCCAACGCCGTTTCGCTTTTCCCGACGCCGCTTTCGCCGGTAATCAGCACCCCGACGCCGTAGACATCCACAAGGACGCCGTGAACGGCCGTCATCGGCGCCAGCCGGGATTCCAGATAATTAGTAATCATGCTGCTCAGCCGCGTTGTCTTCATCTTCGACTGCAGAATCGGAACATTCCGTTTGTTCGACGAAGTGATAAATTCCTGAGGCACTTCGATACCGCGCGAGATGACAATACACGGCGTCTGCGATGTACAGATCTGAGACGTACGCTTGTAACGTTCATCCACACTCAGTTCGTTAAAAAAAGAAAGCTCGGTCCGTCCGAGCAGCTGCAGACGGCGCCTCGGATAGTAAGTAAAGTAGCCGGCAATCTCAAGACCTGGCCGCGAGATATCACTGACAATAATCTCGCGTTCGATCCCTTTTTCGCCGCTTACCAGTTTAAGATCAAAATGTTCAATCAGTTCACTGACGCGCACTTTATTCATAAGCGATATCTGCTGCCGGACCCCATTGGGCCCGCTTCTTTCTTCATCGTGCACCTGAGCGGCATTCGTAAACTCCGGCCAGGCCGGCCTGCACTCCGAAAGCGTAAATTCCGCCGCAGCAAAAGCGTACATACCGGCGAGAAAATTTTTTTACCCTCCTTCGCTGTCTCCGATTGCGCCTGGCTGCCCGGCCCGGCGTTCCCGCAGGTTTTCCGTCTGTTCCCGCTCATCGTCGTTTTCCGATGCGAAATGAGCCGCTGCGATGTGAAAATATAATTTTACCCTGCCTTATACACAGCAAAGCTCCTCCTGCAATGCTTACTTACGCCGGAGCGGTTTGATAATAAAAGTTTGAATGATCAGCTGACAGACAGCCATGATGATGGCCACGATCAGCGCGCTTCCGAATCCGTCGATCTGAAAACCGGGCCCAATGATGGCCGATGTCAGATAAAGCATCAGCGCATTGATGATGAAAATAAAAAAGCCCAGCGTCAGAACCGTGGCCGGGAGTGAAAAAAGAATCAGCACCGGACGCACAAAGGCGTTCAGGAAGGAAAGAATGACGCTCGCCGCAAACGCAGTACCGATACCCGAAATGTGAACCATCGTATGCAGATAGCCTGCCAGCGTCATTAAGATAATCATATTGATGATAATATTGAGCAAAGTATTGGCAAACCACTTGTTCAACAAACGCATTCACACTTTCTGTTCCGGAATGATGAAATAGGCCAGAAAATAGCCGATGAGACAAGGAAAAACAGCCGTCGCCAAAGCCAGAATGAGAAAAGCGATCCGGATCACCGTCGGATCAATATTAAAATATTCACCGATGCCGCCGAGAACACCTCCGACAATCCGATTACTTTCCGAGCGAAACAGCCTCTTATGCATAGCACTTTCCTCCTGTCGCTTTCCGCCGTAATTTAACTATAACCTCTCGGAATACAGAATAACAAGCGGAATCTAATGATTTCAAAAAAAGATTCACATTCCCGGAGCAATCGGCCGATTTTTGTTTCGGGCGGAGCGGGCGAGGCGCTTTTTCAGCGCGCCTTCTCGGCCGTGCGCTCCGGTTTACCGGCACGGTCGTCCATCCGTTTCCGATCCCTTTCCAGAACCGGCTTTAAATACCTGCCTGTATACGATTCCGGAATTTCAGCCACTTGTTCCGGTGTGCCGGAGGCTACGACCATGCCTCCGCCGTCGCCGCCTTCGGGTCCGAGATCGATTAGGTAATCCGCGGATTTTATCACATCAAGATTGTGCTCGATGATCAAAACGGTGTCGCCGCTGTTGACCAGTTCCTGAAGAACGGCAAGCAGCCGGGCTATATCGTCGGTATGGAGCCCGGTCGTCGGCTCATCCAGAATATAGAGTGCGCGCCCCTTCGTCCGCCTGTAGAGCTGGGACGCCAGTTTGACCCGCTGCGCCTCGCCGCCGGACAGCGTTGTTGCCGGCTGGCCGAGACGGATATAGCCGAGACCGACTGCAAAAAGCGGCTCCAGCCGACGTTTGATCCTCGGCACATTTTTGAAGAACTCCAGTCCTTCTTCCACGGTCATGTCAAGTACATCGGCGATTGTTTTTCCTTTATAGGTTACGTCAAGCGTCTCGCGATTATAACGTTTGCCGTGGCAGACTTCGCAAGGTACATAAACATCGGGCAGAAAGTGCATCTCAATCTTGATAATCCCGTCTCCGGTACATGCTTCGCAGCGCCCGCCTTTTATGTTGAAGCTGAAACGGCCTTTTTTATAACCTCTTACTTTCGCCTCGTTCGTGGCGGCGAACACCTCGCGGATCATATCAAATACACCCGTGTAGGTTGCCGGGTTGGAACGCGGCGTGCGGCCGATCGGCGTCTGATCAATCTGGATGACCCGGTCAAGCTCCTTGATCCCCCGGATCCGCTTAAATTCGCCGGGCGCTTCCCGGCGGCCGTTCAGCTTCTGGGCAAGCGCCTTAAACAAAACCTCGTTGACAAGGGTGCTTTTTCCGGAGCCGGAAACCCCGGTGACAACGGTCATGACGCCGAGCGGAAAACTGACGGTAATATTCTTCAGATTATTGGCACCGGCACCTTCAACTTTGATCGCCCGTTTTGTGACTTTTCTCCGTTTCCGCGGAATGGGAATAAATTTCTTCCCGGAAAGGTACTGCCCGGTCAGCGAATGCTCATTCTCCATGATCTCTTTCGGCGAACCCTGCGCCGTAATCTGCCCGCCGTGTTCCCCAGCGCCCGGACCAACGTCAATAATGTAATCCGATGCGAGCATCGTATCTTCGTCATGTTCGACAATGATCAGCGTATTGCCGAGATCACGCATATTGAGCAGCGTCCGGATCAGCCGGTCATTGTCGCGCTGATGCAGGCCGATCGACGGCTCATCCAGGATATAAAGCACCCCCATCAGCTGTGAACCGATCTGCGTCGCCAGACGGATGCGCTGCGCTTCGCCGCCCGAGAGCGTCCCGGCGGCACGGCTCAATGTCAGGTAATCCAGCCCGACATCGATCAGGAACTGAGTGCGCTGTTTAATCTCGCGCAGAACCAGGCGGGCGATCGACTGCTCCTTCGCAGTCAGATTCAGTGAATCAAAAAATTTTAATGATTCTCTGATCGGAAGTTCCGTCACCTCGCCGATGTGCTTGCCTCCGATTTTCACGGCCAGCGCTTCCGGGCGGAGACGATAGCCGTGGCAGGACGGGCAGGCTTTCTGCGTCATGTACTCCGACATTAGTTCACGGGTAAAATCGGAGGCCGTCTCCCGATAGCGGCGGGCGATATTCGGAATGACCCCTTCAAAATACATGTCCTTATCACGAACGTCGCCGAACTCGTTCTCATAATGAAAATGGATGCGCTCCATCCCTGCTCCATAAAGAATGATCTTCCATTGATCTTTGGGAAGATCGCGGACCGGCACATTCATATCGATCCCGAAATGGGAACAGGCGGCCCGCAGCAGCTGAGGATAGTACTGCGAGCTCGTCGGTTCCCACGCCGCGATGGCGCCGTCCGACAGCGACTTGTCCGGATCCGGTATCACCAGATCCGGATCCACTTCCATTCTTGAGCCGAGGCCGTCACAGTCGGGACAAGCCCCGAATGGACTGTTAAACGAAAACAGTCTCGGCTCCATCTCGCCGATGGAAAAGCCGCAGTACGGACAGGAATGCTGTTCGGAAAAAAGCAGCTCTTCTCCGCCGATGATATCGACGACAACCCGGCCGCCCGATAACCCGGTCGCCGCTTCGAGCGAATCGGACAGCCGCCCTTCGATCCCCGGTTTGAGAATGATCCGGTCAATCACGACGTCGACGTTGTGCTTTTTATTTTTTTCCAGTTTTATTTCATCAGCTACTTCACGCATCTCGCCGTCCACACGGACGCGGACATACCCTTTTTTCTTAATCTCCTCGAAGACTTTGGCCTGGGTCCCCTTCCTTCCGGATACAATCGGCGCCAGAATCTGCAGTTTCGTCCGTTCCGGATAAGCGAGCACCCGGTCCGCCATCTGTTCAATTGTCTGCGAGGTAATCTCAATCCCGTGATTCGGGCAGAACGGGTGGCCGACGCGTGCGAACAGCAGGCGCAGATAATCATAAATCTCGGTGACCGTTCCGACCGTCGACCGGGGATTATGGCTGGTTGTCTTCTGATCAATCGAAATGGCCGGCGACAGCCCTTCAATTGCGTCGACATCCGGCTTATTCGTCTGGCCAAGGAACTGGCGGGCGTATGCGGACAGCGATTCCACATAGCGCCGCTGCCCTTCGGCATAGATCGTGTCGAAGGCGAGCGAGGACTTCCCGGAACCGGACAGGCCGGTAATGACGACCATCTTATCCCGCGGGATCGTCACATTGACATTTTTCAGATTGTGTTCGCGTGCGCCCTTAACAACAATATTTTCCAACACCATAGGCCCGTTATCCCTCCGCCTTCAGTTCGTAGATAATATCCCTCAGTTCGGCAGCTCGCTCGAAGTCGAGTGTTTTTGCCGCTTTTTTCATTTCCTGTTCCATGCTGACGATTGTTTTCTTACGCTCGGACTTCGTCAGTTTCCGTTTTTTCTTCTTTCCGCTGCCGTTGCCGCTCTCCACGGAATAGGTTGCCTGGATCAGTTCCGGTATCGCCTTTTTGATGGTTTGAGGAGTAATGTGGTGAACTTGGTTAAACGCCGCCTGAATTTTGCGCCGGCGCGCGGTTTCATCCATTGCCGTCCGCATCGAATCGGTGATGCGGTCCGCATAGAGGATCACCTTGCCTTCCGCATTGCGCGCCGCACGTCCGATCGTCTGAATCAGCGAGCGTTCGGACCTCAGGAAACCCTCCTTGTCCGCATCCAGTATCGCAACCAGCGAAACCTCAGGAATATCCAGGCCCTCTCTAAGCAGGTTGATGCCGACCAGTACATCGAATTCGCCGCGGCGCAGGTCGCGGATGATTTCGATCCGATCCAGTGTCTTGACTTCCGAATGCAGATAGCGTACCTTGACACCCATTCCTTTCAGATAATCGGTCAGATTTTCGGCCATCTTCTTCGTCAGCGTTGTGACCAGCACACGCTCCCCATGTTTCACACGAAGATTGATCTCATCAAGCAGGTCGTCGATCTGCCCCTTGATCGGCCGCACTTCGACTTTCGGGTCCAGCAGCCCGGTCGGACGGATAATCTGCTCAATCGGTTTTCCCGAGTGCTCCAGTTCGTAGTCGGCCGGCGTTGCCGAGACATAGACGATCTGGTTCACCTTCTCCTCAAACTCCTCGAATTTTAACGGACGGTTGTCCTTGGCCGAGGGCAGGCGGAATCCATGCTCCACAAGCACATTTTTCCGTGCTTGATCGCCATTGTACATCGCCCTGACCTGAGGCAGCGTGGCATGGGATTCATCCACCATAATCAGAAAGTCTTCCGGAAAATAATCCATCAGCGTATAAGGTGCTTCGCCTGCTTTTCTAAACGTCAGATGACGGGAATAGTTTTCGATGCCGGAACAGAATCCGACTTCCTCCATCATCTCCAGATCATAGCGTGTCCGCTGCTCAAGGCGCTGTGCTTCCAGCAGTTTTCCGTTGTCGCGCAGCTCCTTCAGTCTTTCCTCCAGTTCATCCTGAATATTCGTAATGGCGCGTTTCATTTTCTCCTGTCCCGTAACAAAGTGGGACGCAGGGTAGATGGCGACATGTTCCCGCTCGCCGACAATTTCCCCCGTCACCGGATCCATCTCGGTCAGGCGCTCGATTTCATCGCCGAAAAATTCAACGCGGATACAGTGATCGTCCCGCGAGGCCGGAAAAATTTCGACAACGTCCCCATGCACCCGGAACGTTCCGCGGCTGAAATTGATGTCATTGCGCGTGTACTGGATATTGACCAGTTCGCGCAGCATCGCGTCGCGGTCTTTTTCCATCCCGGGCCTCAGCGAAACAACAAGCGAACTGTATTCTTCAGGAGAACCCAGCCCGTAAATGCACGAAACGCTCGCTACGATAATGACATCGCGTCTTTCGAACAGAGAGCTGGTAGCCGAGTGCCGCAGTTTATCGATTTCGTCATTAATGCTTGAATCCTTTTCTATATAGGTATCCGTCTGCGGAATATACGCTTCCGGCTGATAGTAATCGTAATAGCTGACAAAATACTCGACCGCATTATTCGGAAAAAAATCTTTAAACTCGCTGTAAAGCTGGCCGGCAAGCGTCTTATTGTGGGCGATGACCAGCGTCGGCTTCTTGACCTCGGCAATCACATTGGACATGGTAAACGTCTTGCCTGTTCCGGTTGCTCCGAGCAGAGTCTGATGCTTTTTCCCGTGCCTGATTCCTTCCACCAGCTCGCGAATCGCCGCGGGCTGATCTCCCTGCGGTTTGTAATCTGATACAAGCTGAAAATCCATTCGTCTGCCCTCCAATTGGCATGAATCGTTACTCAAAGTATACCACAGGACACTTTATAAAAGGCAAATGATACGAACAGATATTCTAAAATTATTTTCATAGACAAATAAAACGTCTCCATACATCGCATGGAAACGTTCCGGCCGTTATCAAAATCAGGAATCGGACTTTGCATCCGCACCGATATATTTTTCAATTTCCTGGACAACGGCCTTGGCAGCTTTTCGGCTCAGAATCAGTTTGCCATTCGCCAGAACAAGATTGTCGGGCGATACTTCGTTTGTGATCAAGCAGGCCATGCTCGGAACATACTTTTTAAAAATAATGCGATCATCCTCGGTGAAAATTTCCAGCGGATCGCCTTCTTTTATATTCATTGTTCTTCTCAGCTCGATTGGTATCACAACACGGCCGAGCTCGTCGACTTTTCGTACAATTCCGGTTGATTTCATCTGTTATATTTTGGCTCCCTTCTCTTAATTTAGTAGGCTACTTAAATCAAGAATAGCACAATAAAAGAAAATTCATCAATGATAACTCTTTTGTCGTTCGAATTTTTTTTACAGTGCCTTCGATCTGACAGTAACATTAAAAAATTGGAACATCCGGGCACGGGACGGCCGCCTCGGATCTCGCTTTCAGAACCTGCGGGCAGCGCACCTCTCAAAGCCGAATTCCATACTTTTTTCTGAAAAGCTGGAAATCGATACGGGCGGCCTCCGCTGCCGGATCCTGTTCCAAAAATAGTATTCGATGCTTCGGTCACGCTTTTGTCTTTCTATTATCCAGCCATTCCTCGGCTTCAAGAAAAAGCAGTCCGATTCGGTGTCCGTCATCCTGATGGATCGGCCCCTTGGCGAAACGCGGTTCCCCGAAGCGGTCGATCACCTCCAGTTTGCAGTAAGCGGCCCGTTGCTGCAGCGCTTCGTAAAAATCATATTCGCCGACAACGTCCTGATCGTTCACACGAAGGATCTCCTCCCCCAGCCTGATGCCCATCCTGTCGCCGAGCGAGTTCGGAATAACGCCGACCACGCGGATACCTTTTGTCGGCCTGATAAAATAGAACGGCCGTTTCTCCCGCAGATAATGATGATATCCGATCAGGGCAAGCCGGCCGATCAGGGCCAGAGCGCCTCCGATAACGGCAAGAAGCGGAAGGTGAAACAGATAAGAAAGGCCGACAAAGAGTCCGGTGACAAAAAAATTCACAAGAAGCCAATGGCCGGTGGTGCGGACGGCCCGTTTCGGGAGCGTATGCGTGATCAGCTGAGCGATTCCGACACCAAGCGGAAATAGCGCGAAGCCGAACGAATGCCCGGAGCCGGATACAAACGGCCACAGCCCGATCGATCCGACCGGACCTGCGGAAGGGACAAGAAAAAACAGCGGAACAATCCACAGTGCGCTCGCTTCATGGGCGCCGACCTTGCTTCCGCGCCGGCTGTCGATCAGACGGGGCGAAGTCTGCCGCGCGCCCCAGCCGTACACGAGCAGGCACTCAATCAGGAGCCCCGTAACAAGAAAAATGCCGAAGGAAAAAAAGTCGACGCCGCGGATGTCGTCAATCCACCCGTTAACAAGCGGATAGGGTGTTCTGATATTGGGGAGCCAATAAGCTACGATCATTGCCGCCCCGCCCGCGATTGCGGGCGAAAGAAAGCGGAGCTGAGTGGTCAGCATAATCAAAAGATAGGCACACGAGAGCAGCACGATCACTCCCGCCGGCAGAGCGGTCCCGGACAGGAGCAGCAACGCTGAACCGAACGCCCCCATGATCAGGCTCGGCGCCACGCTCGCAAATACCGTGTTGAACATCCCGTAAGCCTTAATATGAAACGAAAGCCGTTCCCGCTTGACCCGCTGAATGCTGAACAGGAACAGGCCCAGAACCAGTAAATAAAATACGGGATTATAGAAAAACGAAGCAATCCCCAGAAGTATCGAACGTATGACGTCACCCATCCGCAATTCCCCCAAAACGATCAAATAGAAATTCCCGATATGTTAAGAATACAGCAATTGCATATGATCTGTGAACTAAACTTCCTTCCTTTCGGAAATAAATTCTGTGGCAAAAACAGGTGAATACAAGACAGGGACGAAACCCCGGGACTTTCTCCCCTGTGTCAGCCGGCTTAAAAATGAGTCGAAAGCAGGATCAGCCAAAAAAGAAGAAGCAGGATATTCACAAAAAAAACATAAATATCCTGCCTCTTTCCTATTCGAATGATTTTTCTGAACGCGTTCTATCCGTTTTCCCGTTCACTTAACGGCCTTTTCGATTTCCTGAATCGCCGCGTTAAGCTGGAGATCATTTTTCGGGTTCGTAATCGCGGCCAGTGTTTTTGCTTGCAGCGCATCCGCGGTTTTCTGATCAATCGTGCCCGTGACAGGCAGCCCCGCCGATTGCTGGAAAGCTTTCACGGCCAGTTCCGTATTGGTGCTGAAATAACCGTCCGTCCGTTTCGGATCGAAACCGGCGCCGACAAGCATCTGCTGCGCGTCGGCAACAGACGTCCCCGTCTGATCATACTTCAGCGTCTGTCCGTTTTTCAATGTCAGCGGGCTGGCAAAGAAATAGGCCGGCTGCTGAACTGCGACGGTCGGCTGAATGCCTTTTTTGTGAATCCAGTTTCCGTCCGGAGTCAGCCATTTATCGGTGGTCAGCTTCAGTTCGCTGTTATCGGACAGCGCGATGCCCTGTTGAACCGTTCCCTTGCCGAACGACTTGACTCCGACGAGCGGATAGCCGCCCGCTTCATGAAGCGCACCGGCCAGAATCTCTGAGGCGGAGGCGCTGCCGCCGTCGATCAGGCCGACAATCGGATAACTCTTTTTGGTTTTAAGAGTCGAATAGAACGGCTGTTTTTTACCCTGACGGTCTTCGATCTGGACGACCGGCTTGTTATCTGGAATCAGCAGATTGGCGATTTTCTCCACCGCCTGAAGATAGCCGCCCGGATTGCCGCGGACATCAATGATCAGCCCTTCCATCTTCTGATTCTGAAGCGACGTCAGTGCCTTGGAAAATTCTTTATCCGTATTCTCATTAAATTGAGTGATCGCAATGTATCCGATCGGCCGGCCGTTCTGCTTGATCATCCGGCTGTCGACCGTCTGAATCGGAATAACGTCGCGCTTGATCGAAAACATCAGTTCATTGCTGACCCCGCTGCGCTTGATCCCGATCTTAACCGTCGTCCCTTTTTTTCCGCGGATTTTGGCAACGGCTTGATTGACATCCATCCCGTCGGTAGACCGGCCGTTGATCGAGACAATCTGGTCATTCGGCCTGAGTCCTGCTTTCTCGGCCGGAGAACCCTTTATCGGCGACACGATGCTGATCTTGTTGCCGACCATCTGAACTTCGGCACCGATACCCTGGAAAGAAGAAGACAGAGACTGGTTGAAATCGGAAGCCGACTGAGCGCTCATATAACTCGAAAAGGGATCGCCGAGTGTCTGGATCATACCGTTAATTGCACCGTCATACAGCTTCTGGCTGTCTATTTTCTGAAAATAATCCTTTTCGATCAAATCATGAATCGCCTGCACTTTCGATGCCTCACTGCTAACTGCAGTAGAACCGGAAACAGCAGACGATGCAGGAACGGAAACGGGGTTGTTTCTATTGATAAAACTGAATACCGCATAGGACCCCGCCGCCCCGACGATCAGCGAGACCGCCATCAGCAAAGCGACGACTTTGCCGCTGAATTTTTTCATAAAAAACTGCCTCCTCCAACTCAGTCGCCCAGTCCGCCCGAATCATCCGGGCGATAAATAACCTGAGCGACCGTGATCATACAGCATCAGCGGCCTTTTGTCCAAAAAAGAACATCGACGCCTTCCGGGCTTTCACCTAGTTCAGACTTTGAGGAATTTGCGCACCGAATTCAGGCTGCCCCAGACGCCGATTGCCGCTCCGATCCCGATGAGCAGCAGGCTGAGATTGCTTGTCATCGTCTGATAAGGAATCAACCTGATGAACATTTGAGATAAGCTGCCTCCAAGATTATAATAGGCAAAATGATAAACAATCATAACAAGAATAACCGGAATGATCGAACCAAGTATTCCCATAATCAGTCCTTCAATAAAATAGGGCCAGCGGACAAAGGCATTGGTGGCACCGACGAGCTTCATGATTTCGATCTCGCGCCGCCTTGCCACAATCGTCAGTTTGATCGTATTGGCAATCAGAAAAACGGAAGTAAACAGGAGCCCGATAATCAAAACAATCCCGACATTCCTCGCGATGCTGACAAACTGAAACATCTTTTCAACCGTTCCCTTGCCGTAGCGCACATCGGAAACATACGGCAGGCTTCTGACTTCCTGTGCAACCTGAACGGTCTGCTCCGGGCGGCTCGTTTTCAGAATAAAAACATTGGGCAGCGGATTCTGCTTCTGCAGATCCTGAAAAGTCGATTTGTCGCTGCCCATGCTCTGCAGCAGATTGTTCAGTCCCTGCTGTTTTGACTGAAACGTGACCGACTGGACATTTTTGACCTGCTTGAGATTGCTCTTCAGCTGATTCTGCTGCGTGCCTGTCGCGGACTGGTCGATGTAGACGCGTACCTGTACATCGTTTTCGATATCTCCGGCGATTTTGTTCAGATTAAACATGACCATGAGAAACAATCCGACCAGGACGAGCGACACGGTCACCGCACTCACCGATGCGAAGGTCATCCAGCCGTTGCGGGCAAGGCTCTTAAAGCTTTCATTGATGTGCCTCTTCAGTGTCCTAGGCTTCATAGCCGTATTCACCTTCCTGCTCATCCCGGACAATCATGCCGCTTTCGAGCGCAATGACTCTGTGCCTGACCCGATTCACGATGTCCTTGTTATGCGTCGCCATAACGACCGTTGTCCCCTGTTCATTGATCCGCGTAAAGACCTCCATAATCTGCCAGGACGTCTCCGGATCAAGATTTCCCGTCGGTTCATCGGCAATCAGAACCGGCGGTCTGTTGCAGATCGAACGGGCAATCGACACGCGCTGCTGCTCGCCTCCGGACAATTGATCGGGAAAAGAACGCAGCTTATGCTTCAGCCCGACAAGATCGAGCACTTCCATTACCCGCTTTTTGATCACTTCCGGATCTTCCTCAATGACTTCCAGCGCAAACGCGACATTTTCATAAACCGTCAATTTCGGGAGCAGACGGAAATCCTGAAAAACAACACCGATTTTCCTCCTGAAATAAGGGACCTGCCGTTCTCTGAGCGTAGCAATATTTTTATGGTTAACGAAAATCTTTCCTCTTGTCGGTTTCAATTCTCTGAAGATCATTTTTATGAATGTAGATTTTCCGGCCCCGCTCGGACCGACAATATAGACAAACTCTCCCTGCTTCACGGACAGATCGATGCCGTTCAGCGCCATCACGCCGTTTGGATAAGCTTTCCAGACATTCTGCATCAAAATCATGTCGTCCATTCTGCTGTTTCCCCCGCAATCATTTTGATTGATTTTGACTGAACCGGCGATAAACCGCCGAACTGTTTCCATTAAGATAGCATTCGCACTCGTGTGAAAATTAAGTCGGTCTATCTTCTTGAGTGAACGATTCAGAGTACACGCCAAAAAATACGGTCATAAAAAAGCAACGGACCGTGTGACACACGATGCAACTTATGTATAAAATGACAGATAATCATTTTGAATCATTTTCCATTATACCATTCATATCCGACGTATTCCCTATGAAAATTATTACATTTAAATTTCAAATGTACGAGGCCGATGAGCGTAAAAGGGAACGGATCGGGATCCGGGCGATCACGGAGAGAGTCGTCGGAAAAAAGCAGATCGGGCCAATCGGCTTATTAATGAATGGAATAAAGGCCGGATCAATCAGGAATGAAGGTTTTTCTTGCCTGATCTTCAAACGTTTTCCCCGCATCCGATAGCCGCCGCTCCCTTTCCAGCGCTCCCGGCGCCGCCTAATAACGAGCCTCGAACCTTCCCCCGTTGATGATGCCGATGAATCTCGCCGATCCGCTGCACCCTCAGCGGCGTTTATAAAACCCTTTACCGAACACTTCCGTCGCGTTGGCGATAATAAAAAAAGATTCCGGATCGACCGAATGAACGAGCTGTTTAAGGTGGGTCAGCTCATCCCGCGAAACGACGGTCATCAACATCGGGCGGTTGTCACCTGTGAATCCGCCCTGGCTGATGATCCTGGTTACGCCGCGGTCAATCTCCTGCAAAATGCTGCGTCGCAGCTCGTCTTCTTTATCCGAGATAATCAGTGCCAGCTTCTCCGTATTGAATCCGATCTGTACCACATCGATCACTTTGGCCTGCAGATAGATACTGATCAAAGCATACAGAGCCGATTCCAGCGAAATAAAGAAGGCGGACGAAAGGACGATCAGTCCGTCAATAACCGAGACACAAAGGCCGATCGAAAGCCCGGAAAAGCGCTGAATGACCTGACCGGCCAGCGCGGTGCCGCCGGTCGATCCGCGGCCGCGGAAAACGATGCCCAGTCCGAGACCGACGCCGATTCCTCCGAACAACGCGCCGAGAAGCGGATTGTTCGTTGCGGGCGGCCAATCCGCCGTCAGAAAAACGGAAAGCGGCAGAAACAGTGTGCCCAATAATGTCTTCAGCGCATAATCGAGATAGCCGAAACTTTTGCCAAGTATCAGCACCCCGCCGATATACAGCGGTATGTTGATCGCCCAAATCACGAAAGAGGGCTCCCAGCCGAGCGTCCAATGCAGAATAATACTGATGCCGCTCACTCCGCCGGCTGCAATTCGGTTCGGCAGCTGGAAAACATTAAACGCGATCCCGACGATTGCCGATCCGATCAGAACGTACAAATAATCCGACACGGCCGCTATCCGCCCGCGGGAGACAGCGGCGTGTTTGTCCCTTTTCCATAAAAAATCCATAATCAATCTCCTTCATCCCAAACCGGTAAACCCGAATTCCATTGTCCGCAAGAAAACTCTCACTGCGCAAAGCGCGCTCCTTATCCGGCAGCTCATCTTTTAAAAAATCAGTGTATTCTTTCAGTTTAGCATAAAAAAGAAACCGCCCTGAGCTGAACGTGCACTCATAAGGCGGCCTTGTCTGCTCTACTGATGTTTTCGTACGATTCAGAGATGCAGCCGCAAGTAAGCATCGATGAACGGATCGAGATCGCCGTCCATCACGCGATTGACATCTCCGATTTCCACGTTTGTCCGGTGGTCTTTGACCATCGAATAGGGATGGAAGACATAGGAACGGATCTGGCTGCCCCATCCGATCTCTTTCTGTTCGCCGTGAAGCGCAGCCTTCTCCGCTTCCCGTTTTTCTTCTTCCAATTGATACAGCCGCGCTTTCAGCATTTTCATCGCCTGGTCCCGGTTCTGAAATTGCGACCGTTCAGACTGGCAGCTGACGACAATGCCGGTCGGCAGGTGCGTCATGCGGACGGCGGATGAAGTCTTGTTGATGTGCTGCCCGCCGGCGCCGCTTGACCGGAAAACATCGACGCGGAGATCTTCCGGCCTGATTTCGATATCAATATCGTCATCAATCTCCGGTATGACTTCGCATGAAACGAATGACGTATGGCGGCGCCCGGCCGCATCAAACGGCGAAATTCTGACAAGGCGGTGGATCCCTTTTTCCGCCTTCAGGTAGCCGTAAGCATCTTTGCCTTTAATCAGAAGTGTCACGCTTTTCACGCCAGCTTCATCGCCCGGCAGATAGTCCAGAGTCTCGACCGTGAATCCTTTGCTCTCCGCCCAGCGCGTGTACATGCGCAGCAGCATCGACGCCCAATCCTGAGCCTCCGTGCCGCCGGCGCCAGGATGCAGTTCAAGAATCGCATTGTTTTTATCGTGCGGTCCGCTGAGCAGCAGCTGCGTTTCATAACGGTTGAACGCTGCGCGTGCTTCCGACAGCGACTGCTCCAATTCATTCTTAAGATCGGCGTCTTCCTCTTCCCTGACCAATTCGTATGCAACCTGCAGATCTTCAAATTTCGATTCCAATTCGCCCAGACTGTCGACTTTGCTTTTCAGATCGTTTGATTCATCGATCACTTTCTGAGCCTTTTCATTGTCGTCCCAGAAACCGGGCATCGTCATTTTTTCTTCCAGTTCGGCGATTCGGGCCTTTTTGTTATCTAAGTCAAAGAGACCCCCTAAATTCTTTGAGACGGCCTTCCATCTCATCGATTTCGTGCTTCATTTCCGGCAAATCCATAGCTCATCCTGCTTTCCCTCTGTCCGGCTCATTTGCCGTGGCAGTTTTTGTATTTTTTCCCGCTGCCGCATGGGCAGGGATCGTTGCGCCCGACGTGCATCTTATTGACATAGGGCTTTCTTTTTTGGGGCGCACTGTCCTTGCCGCCCGAAATGACGTGCAATCCGTTAGCCACGCGTTCCCGCTGGACAGGCTGCTCCTGAATTTCGGCCTTCATCAGAATGTTGACCGTTTCTTCCTCGATACCGGCGACCATTTCTTCGAACATTTTAAACCCTTCAACCTGATAGGCCCGGTAAGGGTCGATCTGTCCGTACGCCCGCAGATGGATTCCTTCGCGGAGCTGCTCCATTGCGTCGATATGGTCCATCCATTTCGTGTCAACCGTCCGCAGCATGACCACGCGTTCAAACTCGCGCATCCGTTCGGGTGTAAAGTTTTTCTCTTTTTCATCATAGCGGGCAAGTGCTTTTCCGCACAGATCCTCGATCATCTCTTCCGGATCCTTGCCCTCCAGATCCTTAATCGAAAGGACGCCTTCATCAAACAGTTTGGCGTTCAGATAATCGATGATTCCGTCCAGGTTCCAGTCCTCCGGCACCTCGTGTTCCGGCGTGTGAGCATGGATAAGATTGGTGATCACCGTTTTTATCATATTCTCGATGTCCGGTCTGAGGTTCTCCGACTCCATGACTTCCATGCGCTGCTTGTAGATAATTTCACGCTGCTGCCGCATCACATCGTCGAATTTCAGCAACTGTTTGCGGGCATCAAAGTTATTGCCTTCGACACGTTTCTGCGCGGATTCGACCGATCGGCTGACAATCTTGCTTTCGATCGGCTGATCGTCGTCCATGCCGAGTTTTTCCATCATGCCTTTCATCCGGTCGGATCCGAACCGCCGCATCAGATCGTCCTCGAGCGAAAGATAGAAACGCGACATGCCCGGATCTCCCTGACGGCCGGAACGTCCGCGCAGCTGGTTATCGATACGCCGCGATTCATGCCGTTCCGTACCGAGAATAAAAAGTCCGCCAAGTTCCGTCACGCCTTCGCCGAGCTTAATGTCGGTCCCGCGTCCGGCCATATTGGTGGCGATGGTCACCGCTCCGACCTGGCCGGCATTTTCGATGATTTCCGCTTCACGTGCATGATTCTTCGCGTTCAGTACATTATGCGGGATCCCGTGCCTTTTCAGCATCTTTGAAAGCAGCTCGGACGTTTCCACGGCAACCGTGCCGACCAGCACAGGCTGGCCGCGATGATAGAGCGTTGAAATTTCTTCAACGACCGACTTGAATTTGCCCTTTTTCGTTTTATAGATCAAATCCGGTTTGTCCTCGCGAATAACCGGTTTATTGGTCGGTATCACGATCACGTCCATGTTGTAAATGCTCTGGAATTCTTCCTCTTCAGTCTTAGCCGTACCGGTCATGCCCGCGAGCTTGCCGTACATGCGGAAGTAGTTCTGCAGTGTGATCGTCGCCAGTGTTTTGCTTTCGCTCTGAATTTCAAGGCCTTCCTTGGCCTCGATCGCCTGATGCAGGCCCTCGCTGTAGCGGCGTCCCTGCATCAGCCGCCCGGTAAACGGATCGACAATAATGATCTCGCCGTTCTGGACCACGTAATCCGTATCGCGGTGCATGATCGCATGCGCCTTCAGCGCCTCGCTCACATGATGGTTAATCAGCACATTCGAGTAGTCGTACAGGTTCTTGATATGAAAAAAGTTCTCTGCCTTCGTCATTCCTTCTTCGGTCAGCTGGACCGACTTCGTCTTCAGATCGACGGTATAATCCTGCTTCTCTGTCAGGAGGCGGGCAAACTGATTCGCCCGCACATAAAGATCCGTCGACTTTTCGGCATTGCCGGAAATAATCAGCGGCGTCCGCGCTTCATCGACTAAAATAGAATCCACTTCATCGACGATTGCATAATTCAGCGGGCGCTGAACCTTTTCTTCTTTATAAATCACCATGTTGTCACGCAGATAATCGAAACCGAACTCATTGTTTGTCCCATAAGTAATGTCCGCTGCATAGGCCTTTCGCTTCTCCTCGGGGGACAATCCGGACGAATTCAGGCCGACCGACAGGCCGAGAAAATTATACAGAAAACTGAGCTGCTTCGCATCGCGCGAGGCCAGGTAATCGTTCACCGTCACCAGGTGAACGCCCTTGCCGGTCAGAGCGTTCAGATACAGCGGCATCGTCGCGACGAGCGTTTTCCCTTCGCCGGTTTTCATCTCGGCGATGTTGCCCTGATGCAGAGCAATCGCACCAATCAGCTGAACATAATAAGGCGTCAGCCCGAGAATGCGCGTCGAGGCCTCCCGGACAACCGCGAAGGCTTCAGGCATAATATCTTCGAGCGTTTCGCCGTTAGCCAGCCGTTCCCTGAATTCCGGAGTTTTCGCCTGAAGCTCATCATCGGTCAGCGCCTTCATCTCATCTGCCCTACCGTCGATTACATGGGCCACTTTTTCCATTTTTCCAAGTTTGCGTAGGCTTGTGTCACCCAAAACTTTTTTGAGCATTCCTATCATGCCTATATACACCTCATTTCAGGCTTTTGAAAACGCACCGCCCCCGGCACGTCCAAATACCATTAGGATCTCGCTTTTCGTCTGCAGTCTGCAGTTATCAATCCGACACTCCGGCATTTCTTTAAAACTTTGTGTCTCGGATTTCATCGGTTCAACATCTTTTTTATTTTAACAATGTCGGCGTGTGATGACAATAACTCCGTCCGCACGCCGCCTTCTAAGAAAGACTGCTCATCTCCGCTGCCCTCTTCATTGTCTCGTTCTCACCCTGAACAGTACGCTCCATTAAAACCCTTCGTCCGGCAAAGAAATTTTACGTCGTGTTCCCGCATTTCCAATCGGATCGGATCAGGCCTGCGGAAAAATTTATTTTGCGCAGATTAAAAAGATAGGCAATTAATTTTAAGTATACGCTAAAATAACAGGCTTGAAAACAGATTGGCGGAATTTATACGGCAAGGATTTAATGTCTTTATGGATGCAGGGCTTTCACTCATTTTTTGCGGATATCCGGGAGGAACGGGCTTATTGGCCGCTTGCCGATCGCAGACCGGGCGGCTTAAAAAACGTTTTAAAAAGGAGATTCACAAATTGTGAATCTCCCGGATCTTCATTTTTAAATTTTTATCGGCCTATTCCTGATCGATCAGCCCGTAGCGGCCGTCTTTGCGGCGATAAACGACATTGGTCGTGCCGCTTTCCGCGTTTTTAAACACGAAGAACGAATGGCCGAGCATATCCATCTGCAGGATCGCTTCTTCCACCGTCATCGGTTTAAACACAAACCGTTTTTTGCGGACCACATCCTGAAGCTCTTCGGGTGCCTGTGTCCCGGTCTCCAGCGTTCCGGTCGTCGTCCCGCCCGCCGAGGTACTTGATTCCTGGCGCGCCTGGCGGATATCCTGCCGGCTCTTACGATTGACTTTCGTTTTATATTTCTTGATCTGGCGCTCCAGTTTGGTAACCACCAGATCGATTGCTGTATACATATCTTCCTGCCCAACTTCAGCTCTCAAGAGAAGCCCCTGCATCGGAATGGTGACCTCAATCACCTGTTCCTTATTATGAACACGCATGTTCACACGCGCCTCTGTTGCCAGCGGCAGGCTGAAATACTTTTCAAGCTTGCCGATTCTTTTCTCTGCATAGCTCTGCAGAGAGGGTGTCATCGCAATGTTTTCTCCACGAATGTTAATATTCATAAGAAAGCCTCCCTTCAATATTATATATTTTCGTCATGACGATCCTTATTCCTGCCTAAACTTTAAAAAACTTTAACAAAAAGCGCTTTCACAGACACATTTCCGACATAATCATGCTGACCTCCTTTCCCCGACACATTCATGCAAAAAAAGCACTGATTTCATGCAATAAT
Organism: Sporolactobacillus sp. KGMB 08714; assembly: GCF_036598985.1. NCBI lineage: Bacteria > Bacillati > Bacillota > Bacilli > Caryophanales > Sporolactobacillaceae > Sporolactobacillus > Sporolactobacillus sp. KGMB 08714. The sequence goes on along the minus strand of NZ_JAUUBW010000073.1, from coordinate 89,955 downwards.
ACAATTGAAAGAAGGGCAATGAAAGCGCTATTTTGTATTGACGCGCCATTGAATTCTTCATATAATGAATACGCAGTAGAAGATAATCCTTTTAAGTGATAAGTTTCACAGGCGTGTTAGGTCACTTGGTGTTAGGATGAAAGTTTTTGATAAGTATCTTCTTTGTGATTAATTTCTCAAAGTTTATTGAGACGGTGAATACATCTCAAAAAGGGGTTTTTAAAATGACTGTTAAAAAGGAAGAAATTATTGAACTGTTCGAAAAGCTCAATGAAGATGAAAAAGAATCCACTTACAATTACTTGCAGTTCCTCGCGAGCCTTAATAGAGAAGAAACAACCCACGAAGCTGTTGCAGCCAGATGAAACAGCTGAATGCTAATGAAAGGCCCATCCGGATGTTCTGAACGGATGGGCCGCTTTATTATACTATTTAAAAATTTCCAGGGATTCTCGCACGAGCGGGAGGTGCCGCTTACTGCGGCATGAAGCCGTCCCGGTCCCCTCAGGAAAAATCCGGATGTCATAGAGATGAATTGCTGATATGCTCATCAACCGTACCGTCCCGGGGAAAGTCCGGTGAAACCAGATTCCCTCGGGGTGATTTTATTTTTATGATCATCCCTCCGACTCGCCCAAGCCGGCAGACGGCAGGCTTCTGTGTTGATTGCGCATCGGCCTCTAGCAGCACGTTCAACTGCTGCTGAAAACAGCATAGTACCCAGGCGCGTTTTCAATTCTGATTATCCGCATTTATTGATTCTCACTGTCGGAATTCTGCGTTTTACTGTTGATTTTTTGCCTGTAACTGCTGATATCGGGCAGCTTACTAACGATACAGCGGCGGTTACTGGTGATATAGGCAGCTTACCGATGAGTTTCCAGCGGTATACCCGGTGATTTTCATCCGAATGCCGATAAATAAGCGGCAAGCGAAGAAAAAAGCGGACATTTTCGCAAAGCTTCATCCGCACACGAATCGCTTGCAGAGACGTTTATCGCCGCCCGCATTGCCCCGCCACCCGCCTTTCAGAAGAGCGGCCGCCGCTGCGTTCTGGTTATGGACACCTAAACATGGCCTGAGAAGTCCCTCAGTTTATTTCTCATTGAAGAAAGAATTCAGCCGGATGAAGCTGAACCGTCTTATTCCTTTTTGTCGAAAAACATGCCGTCTTTTGTCGATCCCTGAAAAGGATTGCGGTAGCGGCTGACCGAATGTTTGCGATGCCGGAATTGATTCATGTCATTGATAATACTCTGCTTGATCTCCTGCATCGCCGCATTAATTTCATGATTCATATCGGCAACTTTTTCTGTGAGCCGCTTATCCTCATTACTCGACATCCGGGGAAGCCGGAGCAGGATCTTTCCCCGATCATCCAGCAGTTGCTGTAATTTTTCGATCAACGCTTCACGATCCGTCTGATCCGCCCGATCCAGCAGTTTTTTTATAGCTAACGTCTGTTCATAAAGTTCATGGAAGATCATCTCAGACACGATCTCTTTTCGGCTGCTTTTTCTGCGTGATCTCGATAACCTGCTTCCATGTGTCCCGGAACATGACCATGATATTCTCCGCGCTGTCCAGAAGCTTCCGATCGTCTTTCATATTGACCGCGATCAGACTGCGGTTGACAAAATCATAAAGGCGCATCATTTCCTGCGCGATCGGCTGCTTCTGATCGAGTGTCGCCATCAGTTCGCTTATGATCGCCTGTGCCTTTTGCAGATAAGTATTTTTGCCGGCGATATCATGATTATCGATAGCCATACGCGCCTGTCTGATAAATTTAATGCAGCCGTTATACAACATGAGCGTCAGTTCGCCCTGCGTTGCCGTCAGTATGGAATTCCGCTGATACGCCTTGTATGCATTTGCCGGCAATATAAAAGCACCGCCTTCCATTAGATTCATTATCCATTACTGCTGATAAAGTTCTGCAAATAAGTCGACTGCTGATTGGCCGTCTGAATCGCCTGCTCCATTGCATTAAATTGCGTGTAATAGCGGTCTTCAACGCTGACAAGCTTGGTCTTCTCTGCAGAAATCTGAGTCGTTAAATTATCAATATTCTGGCCGAGAAAATATTGCTGATCGGCCATGCTGGTATTTCCGGCTTTCTGCTCGATCTGAGTCATTGTATCGGAGATGGTCGCGCTCAGCCGCTGCATCAGGCCCTGCTGCGACGTATCCGTACTCGTCGTGCCATCCGCATTGGTTACCGTTCCGCTATTGGTGAAAAGAGCCATAACCGCCTGCGAATTGGTGCTGATTGCATTCTGCAGTTTCGTCGGATCGGAAATAGTGAGCTGTCCGTGCTGTGTGTAATCTGAACTGACCGTAATGCCGATTTGCGCTAGCTGGCTGATCGTCGAATCGCCCGTTCCGCTGACACGGCCATAAAGATCGATCCGCATCTGCGACAGCGCCGTGCTCAGAACACTGTCGTTCGAGATCATCCCCTGCTGCGCTTTGGTATTCCAGTTGGAGATATCGGTAGCCGACATCTGCGACTGCTGAATGCTCGACAGCGGCAGATAATTCGGATCCGCTGTTTCGTCAATTTTACTGTTGATCTGGCTGATGGTGCTGTTGTATAAAGTGATAAAGTTGTTAATTGCAGTTGTTACCGAACTCGTATCATTCGTCACATTCAGGGTTGCCGAACCACTCCCCGTCAGCGTAAATGTCGTCCCGCCGATGGTAAAAGTGTTGCTCGCTCGCGTGGTAGATAGCCCATTTATTGTAAATGACGCATCAGTTCCCTGTTTTTGAGCATCTGTAGCCCCAGAATTCGCATCCGCATTAGTAAATCCAAGTGTTGTGTTGAAAAAAGCAAGAGCCGTATCCGAACCGCTGCCCTCAATGGAGTTCCCATCGCTCCCAATAAGTTTGCCAGTGTCTGTCCGCGTCATAACGACTTTCCCGGAGCCCGAATCATAGAAGGCACTGACCCCGGCATCCGATTGTGTGATTTGCGTCAGCATGTCATTCAATGATGTACTCGGACTGAAGGAAAAGTCCTGCGGCGTATTGGCATTGCCGCTGGAATCATAGGTTTGTATTGAGAGATCGGCCGTGTCGTAGCTGTAATCAGATGTAATGGTTGAGCCGGCCGCGACCTGACTGCCGAACGTGATCTGACCGGTCGTCGTATTAATATAAGCCTTGCCGGGATCGACACTCGACGGTGCCGACGTCCCGAACGACAGATTATTATTGGCAGCAGAATAAGTAGTCGGATTGCCTGAGCCATCGTCTACCGAAATGTTCGTATTCAAATCCGGGCTACTGTCGATATATCCATTTTTCAATTGAAAAACCGTGCCCGCCGTCGAAACACTCGTTTTTTCGCTTGATACCTGATGAGAAGTCCACGATACGCCGTTGGTCAGATTGTCCACTTGGCTCCACAGGCTCTTTGACGGATCGAAGCCCGTTTTTGCGATGTCGCCACCCGTAATGGAGGCAGAAGTAGCCATATTAGCCACAGTTAATGAATAAGTCGTATTTCCGGCCGTGGTTCCCGCTGTTGCTGTTGCAACTGCGGCATTGCTGCTATTCACTGTCTTAGTTAGATAAGTTCCCTGCAGCTGCATCGTCTGTACGTTGGTCTGCAAAGTCTGAAGCAGGGTATTCATCGACCGGTAATCGTCACGCTGCCATTCGAGCTGCTGCTGGGTCTGCTGCATCTTAATCAGCGGTTCAGCCGCGGACGCCATCAGTTTGGCGACGATGCTGTCCGTGTCGATTCCGCTGACAAGCCCGCTGATCGCGTTCGAATTTTTATAACCAATTAGACTGTTAATCTCCTGAATCGTGATCCCCGATGAATTGCTTGAACTGGATGAACTGGAAGAACCCGTGATCAAACTGCTGAAATTAGTCATTCACATTCGCCTCCTGATCTAATCCTATTTTTTTAAACATGGCGGTTCAGCATCAGCCCCATCTCCTGCATGACCGCCGCATAAAAGTCCAATTCTTTCTTCGGCGGGATCTCGCGAATCACTTCGTGAGTCCGCACATTGATGACCTGCACATAATAACGGTCCAGTTTATCATAAAAAACATAATGCAGCCGTGTCTGGACCGGCTGCAGCGCCTTGTTGGCTTCCGAGGTCAGCTGCTGCAGCCGTTTCTTTGTAGCGGACGTCGTATCCGTTTGATCACTCTGATTAGTGCCGGTACTTTGAACGGTCGGCGCATCCGGCCGCATCGACGGGAGGACCCCCGAAGCACCGCCCGAAAGCGATCCAAGGAACACATCCATGATTCTTCCCCCTCTGAACTATTTCCGATCTATTATAGATATCGGCTGTCAGAAGGCGATGGTTTAGCGGCAAATTCCGTTCCGCTATTTCGAAAGGGTCATTTCTTCAGCTCTTTTTGCAGGTCACTGACTGCGGAGAAAATAAGCCGGCCATTCATGATACACTCGTTTAAAAAAACGTCTATTTCTTTCAGTATTGTTTCAGCCTTTTGCAGCGGATCGCCAATGCCCCGTATCGTTTCAGCCACCTTATTGAAATGCTCCGTCTGGACGCGCATCATCGGAACAATCAGGCTTTGATAAAAGCCGTTTTTCTGCATCTTTCGCAAATAATGATTCACTTTTTCAATCTTTGCAGTGATTTGGCCCGCTTCTTCGCCGCGATCGGCCGATTTTTTTAATTGTCTCAGAGATTTTAAGATTTTTTCAAAAGACTCATTTAATTCGCTGCCCTTCCGCAGCACTCTTTCAATCTTGTCGGGAATGATCGGCCGATCGTATTGATTGCGGCAATCATACCATCCGCCGCGGACTGTGTCCGGTTTCAGTTCTTTCATCAATTGATGCAGGGGAATAAACGGTGCACCGGCAATCGCCGCTCCGCCGCTGGTTGTATTAAAAACATGCCGTTCCGGGGCGGCCTGCAAATACAGTTCGATCTGTCTGCGCATCGAATCATACGATCGGCTCGTCAATATCGTCGTCCCATCGACACTTTTAACGGTTATTGCTGCTTCCTTTGCGTTTTCGCTTAATTGGCCGCTGTCTCCCTCAGCGGAAATGCCGCGCGCATAAAAACGATCGTCGAGATAAGCCAGATTCTGTCCGGCCAGGATGATCGGATCCGCGCCTAATCTGAGCAGCATCTGCAAGGTAATGACGGCAATCGAAGGTGCATCGTTGACTGCCTCGATCGGCCGGCTGTCCTTCCGCTTCAGCAATAAGGGTGCCAGCGTATCCTGGATATTGATCACATGGAGCATCGGCCCCGGATAGTCAGTCAGAGTCTCAAAGCCGATCGTACTGCCGAAGATCAGCGGCAATTCGCTCAGATGGCGATCTTTAACGATCTGAATCACTCGCTGGTTCATCGGCGTCGGATCGTAGGAACAAACGGCGTCCGGAATAATATCCTGTTTCAGCAGCGCATTGATCGCCGAACCGACCGCGAAGAGATAAGCCGAGCCTTCTTTCTTAATCTTTTTCAGATTCTCAAACTCTTCATTCAGCGAAGGGCCGGCAGCTATGAGGACGGCCGCTTTCCCCTTAAAAACAGATCGGTCGACATCCATTAGCACATTGGGCGTTGCCGTGAGTTTGGGAAAATTCTTGACCGCGTTGACAACCCAGCGCTGCTGAAAAGAAAAATCGGTAGCCATAGCGGCCTTTTTTTCAATCAGGCTTTCCTTCAGCAGGTTCAGAAATTGATTGATTTCTTTTGCATAATGTCTTTCATAAAAGGGCAAGACGTAAAAGAAGAACTGAGCGCCCGTTTTATCTATGGATCTTTTGACCGACGCCAGTACTTCCTGCTGATTATCGGAAATCCATTCAATCGGCCCCGCCCAGCGGCCGCTCAGATCCTGCTCGCTCAGAAACTGCTCCAAGACAGCGTCGTCCCATTCATAAACAGACAGTTTTTTATCCGGGTACGCCGAGGCAAACGCCTTGATGATGTAGCCAAGGCCTGCTCCGATGAACAGAACATGATCGAATTTTTCTATGTTCCCGAGAGCTGAAACAAGACTTTCCGCCTCGCGGAGCGGATTATAACGGCTGTGCACATACTGGTAGCCCTGATCTGTCTTAATCTTCAGCGTCATTTCGCCGTCTTTTGCCTGTTCGGTTACGACACGCGTCGGCTGTTCCTCCATTTGTCCCAGCCGCTCAAGCAGCGGCCGGTTGTGAAGGCGCAGATAATTGCGGTTTTCAAGCAGGATCACGGCGTGTTCCCTCTCTTATCATCAATGTTCCGATCGCGTCTTTCAGTTGAGCGATCTGAGGCAGCAGTTCATATTGAAGGCAGTCGGCGATCGCCACCGCATCCTGGACGGCCACCGTTTCGGCAAGTTCTCCTAAACGGTCCGAAAGCAGGGAAAAAGTATGAAGAAAATGCCCGGCTCTTTCCTGATCATTCGGATAGGCACTTATTGTCCGTGCCAGTTTGCCGATCCATTCCAGCCCTTGAAGAAAATCGGCAAATGCCTGCCAGTCGGCAGCGGCCGGACCGCTGTAGAAATGCTCTGAAAGCGGCGGCAGTTCTGCCAGCGCCCGCTCCAGATAATCCCGGGCAGAGACCAGATTATTGTACAGCATCTGCGCCAGCGGCTGAGTCACCACTTCAAGCTCGCCGATTTCCGGCAGATGCTGCGTTATGTACGCTGCGTAATCCTCATAAATGTATCTTCCGTCAGCAATCAGACAGCTGTAGAACGTATCGGCATCGAGCTGCGAACGGATCAGCTTCAGCACATCCTGAACGGAAGGCTGATCCAGCTTAACCTTTTGATCCTTTAGCTTCACAATCATTAAGGAATCCCCGCTTTCTAAAAACATCTGCTTATTTATTATATCGGAAGATAAGCATTTTTTCTAAAACAGGAAAAAGAAGAATAAAAAAAAAGCCCCCCAAAAGGGAGGCCGCCTCTTCTAAAGATAAATCAGCCCAAAAGTTTAAGCACGCTCTGCGGCAGCTGGTTGGCCTGTGCCAGCATTGAGTTCGCCGCCTGGCTGAGAATGCTTTCCTTTGTAAAGTTCGCCATCTCGGACGCCATATCGACATCGGTAATGCCGGACTTAGCGGACGTCAGGTTCTGTGAAGAAGTTGTCAGATTGTTCACGGTCGAATCAAGACGGTTCTGATAGGCGCCAAGCACCGCGCGCTGCGAAGAAACCATATCGATCGCACTCTGGATCGTTGTCACGGCTTGAGCTGCGCCGCTCGCCGTCGTAATATCGAGCCCGTACTGGATACCGGTATTGTCCGTCCCGTTGGTAATGTCGGCTGCAGTCGCAAAGCCGTTTCCGTTAGCACCGGCTGACGTCGAAGCAATTCCCAGGGCAGTGGCGCTCATATCGCCTATGTTCAGGGAAAGCGTCTGGTTCTGGTTCGCGCCGATCTGGAAAACGAGCGATTTTCCATTGCCCGACGAAACACCCTGTGTAGTTGTCTGTACGCTGTTCGCGTCGATGCCGGTGCCGTCGATGCTGACCATCAGCGTATTGGCCGTTTTTTGCGATAGCGTCAGCTTGCCGCTTGCCGCCGCTGCAGAATACTCACCGCTGAGAGCAGCATTTTTGCCAATGGCCACTGCAAGACCGCTTGCACCGCTGCCGGCTACAAACTGTGTCCCGGAAGATGTTATGCCGCTTGCATTGGCAACGGCAGTAAATGTCTGGTTGCCGATCTGTACCGTTTGGCCGGCAGTAATATTGCTGAGCAATTTAAATGTCTCTACACCGCTTACTCCCGCAGAGGCATCCTGGCTGCCGTTCAGCAGGTTCTGCGTGTTGAACTGCGTTGAGTTGGCAATACCGTTGATTTCCGACGTATACTGATTGATTTCCTGCTGCAGCTGCTGACGGTCGGCAGCCGTATTCGTATCGTTGCCAGCCTGAACCGCCAGTTCACGCATATTCTGCAGAATCGACTGCGTCTCGCTGAGCGAGCCGTCCGCCGTCTGGATCAGCGAATTGGCGTCCTGCGCATTCTGAGAAGCCTGATTCAACCCGTTGATCTGTCCCTGCATTTTTTGTGAAATCGCCAGGCCGGCCGGATCGTCGGCCGCGCTGTTGATCCGCAGGCCGGATGACAGACGCTGCAACGATTTGTTTACCGCATTGTTGTTCTTCGTCAGCTGATTCAAAGTATTCAGTGCCGGAATGTTGTCGTTGATAATCATATTCTTTCCTCCCTGAAATTGTTGATTGTCCACATCCATGTGGAACATGCAAAAGGCATTTCGGAGGGCGCCCTCCTTTACCTTTCACAACTTATATATCGTCGTATAAACGTGAATGTTTAATCTTTTTCAGTAAAATTTGTTGCATTTATTTGAGAATATAATCATAGGTCTTTATTCCCAATGATGGAGCAGATCAGGGAAATATCCTGATCCGCCAGTCCGACGGAACTCGGCAGATTAATCCCCCGTTCCGCTGCCTTCCGCGTCTGATCCATCGTTTCCGCCGTCCGGCAGTCTTTGTAAGGAGGCATCCGGTGGACCGGCTGGAAAAAAGGACGCGACTGGATGCCGTTTTTTTTCAGCCGATCGATCAGCTGATCCCGGGAGAGCGGGTAATCCGGCCCGATAAGGATCGAAAAAAGCCAGCAGGCACTTCGAAATCCTTCTTCTTTTGCCGGAAGAGCCAGCCCCGGAATCCCCTTCAGCAGTTGATTATAGCGCGCCGCGTGCTTCCTTTTCAGTGCAATGTATTCGTCGATTTTCTCAAGCTGCGCGCAGCCCATCGCCGCAAGCAGATTCGGCATACGGAAATTATAGCCGACTTCCTCATGGTAAAACGAACCGTTCTCACCCATTGTTTTGGTTTGTGTCGAAAGATATTTTGCGCGTTCTCCGAGCGATTGATCATCGGTAACAAGCATGCCGCCGGCACCGGTTGTGATCAATTTATTGCCGTTGAAACTGAAACAGCCGATATCTCCGATCGTGCCGGCTTTGCGGCCGCCCCACTCAGCACCGAGGCTTTCCGTTGCATCCTCAATAACGAACAAATGGTGCTTTTCAGCCACTTTCATGATCTTCGTCATATTGACCGGCTGCCCGTAAATATGCACCGGAAGAATCGCTTTCGTCCGCGCCGTAATCAAGGCTTCAACCTGCCGTTCGTCCATGACCCATGTATCTTCGCGAATATCGGCAAAAACCGGTTCGGCGCCCACATAGCGAATCGCATTTACCGGAGAAATGAAAGTCATTGATGGAACAATCACTTCATCGCCGGCTCCAACCCCAAGCGAAAGCAAAGCCAGTTGAAGCGCCGCCGTGCCGTTCATCGTCACAACCGCCCGCTCAATATCCAAATAGTGTGCAAATGCTTCTTCAAACCGGCCGACATAGGCCCCGGCCGATGAAACCCAATTCGTATCCAGGCAATTTTTTATATAATTCCATTCATTTCCGTGAATCTCAGGAACACATAAAGGGATCATCGACATCCCCCTTTCTTCAGACATTGTAAATATCCGTTTTAAAATAGTGCATGTTTCCTCTGATCCAATCGATCGTCTCACTTAGCCCTCGGTCCAAAGAATACCGGGGCTGCCATTCCGTCAGTTTTTTTATTTTGGCATTATCTGCCCACAGGCGGTTGACCTCACTTTTAACCGGCCTTAATCTTTGATCATCGCAGACAATCCTCACCTTTTTCCCGATTAAGTCGATGATTTTCCGCGCTGTATCTCCAATAGATATTTCATCGTTTGATCCCGCGTTGATCACCTGTCCGACCGTTTGATCGCTCTTTGCGATTTCGATAAAGGCTTCTGCCGTGTCTCTGACGTAATTAAAATCCCGCGTCGGCGAGAGGCTTCCCAATTTAATTTCTGTCCTGCCCGACAGGATCTGAGAAATAATTGTCGGGATCACGGCTCTTGCCGATTGTCTCGGTCCATAGGTATTGAACGGCCGAATCGTAGCAATCGGAAGCTCAAAGCTCTTAAAAAAGCTTTCAGCGATTTTATCTGCGCCGATCTTCGATGCTGAATAGGGAGATTGTGCCTGCATCGGGTGTTTTTCATCAATCGGAACGTACAGAGCCGTTCCGTACGTTTCCGATGTCGACGTATGAACCACTTTTTCAACGTCAAATTCTCTGCACGCCTCAAGCACATTGGTCGTCCCTTCAACGTTGGTGCGAATGTAAGCCATCGGTGAGAGATAAGAGTAAGGAATAGCAATCAAAGCCGCGAGATGAAAGACGACCTGTTGTCCCTTCATAATCCTTTTCATGCCGTCGTATTCCCGTACGTCTCCGGTTACCACGTGCAGACTCTCCCTGATATTTTTATCAAACGTGTCGATCCAGCCCCAATTGTTGAAAGAGTTATATTGTACTAGGGCTGTCACTTCGGCGCCAAGTTCAACCAGTCTTTCTGTCAAATGGCTTCCGATAAACCCCTCCGAGCCCGTTACTAAGACTCTTTTCCCCCGTATATTCATATTCATATAGCTCCTAATGTAATTTAGTGAGACACTTCACTACTATTTATACATAAACAGCAGATAAAATAATTTTTCAAACACTTGAACCCGTCAAAAAACAATAAGAAGTAGATTTACCATGTATTATAACGTGTACAAAATAATGATAGAATAAAATGATTAACTATCCATTATTTTTTGTTAGTTGTCTTATACTGTTTTCCAGTTCAATTATTTTCTGATATAAATTAATGCCTAATCTTTGTCCAACGGAGATTCCAGGGACAACTTTATCCTCCTCTTCTCCATACGAGATTAAGTTAATTTTAATTGCATTATCACCCGTTTTTACAATAATTCCATCCTTATCTTTTCTTATTACTTCTCCTGGCGTAGAAATATAATTGGGAAAATCCGTTTCTTCACTCTTCCAAATATATATTTTTTTTTGTCGCAGAAAAGTTTGGGCACCTGGGGCAGGGGCAACTAATGCTCTAATAAAATTATGAATTCTTCTGCTGCTCCAATTCCAATCTATTAACTCGTCACCCTCTCTTCTGTAAGAGAAGTATGAACCATTTATGTGGCTTTGTTTTTTGGCCGCAACATTTCCATCTTTTATTTTTTGCACAGCTCTAATAAGAACTTCTGCACATTTGTCTGTCGCTTTAAATAGTAAAGTTCTATAATTATCACTCTCAGAGATAGTGATGCTAGATTGAGTAATTATTGCACCTGTATCTATACTGTCGTCAATATAATGAGCGGTGACTCCAATTTCTTTTTCATCATTTATTAGAGCCCAGTTTATTATATTTCTTCCTCTGTAATTAGGTAATTTACCAGCATGACAATTTATGAATCCATTTTGGGGAATTTCTCTAAGCTTGCTTTTTATTATTTGATTAAAGGACATTGAAACTCCTAAATCAAAAGCTAAGTTCTTACAAAAATTTAAAAAATTATTGCAGTTTACATTTTTTTCGATATAGACACTAATACTGTTCTTCTCAGCAATTTTTTTTAATAAAAAATCTGGATTATCGTATCTCAGAACTACTCCGCAAATTGTTACCCCTGAAAGATTAATTAAGTATTCCAGAGATTTCTGGGCCCAGGGGCCATCTCCAAAAAATAAGATTCTCAACGTTAATTCAACTCTTTTATCAAGTATTGTTAAAAGACTAATTTTTTGAATAGCAGCTTTTTATTAATTTTAGATGTTTTTAAAATGTGAACGACTTTTTCACTGGTTGTCCCATCCCCATATATATTGTCAATGCAGGCCAAATTCTTTTTAAAATTGCTATCATTTAAAGCAATATTAATTCCTTTAACTATGCACTGCTTTTCATAACCTGTATCAATAATATTTTTATTTTTCAATCTTCCTTTTTGCCTATCCCCGATATTGATCACTGGCAGTTTGAAAATTGGAGACTCTATGATTCCGCTGGATGAGTTTCCAATCATTACATCTGCATATTTTAAAAGACTTAAATACCTTTTTTGTCCCAGATTGTAGAATATATACGCATTAACATTATCACTAACAAATTTTGTTATTTTGTTAATAATTATACGGCTTCCAAAATCAGCATTCGGATATGTAAAGATAAACGTTGCATCGAAATTACTTATAGCTGATAATAAATTTTCAATTTGCTGTCCCACGTTTTCAACATCAAGAGTAACAGGATGAAATGTGATTAAAAATATCTTTTTGCACGAATTTATTCTCAATTCTTTCATCAGTTGTTCTTTTTCTAAAAGCCTTAAGTTTTTTACGTTTTCAATTCCTGCTTGACCAACATTAAAAACTCTCCAAGGTTCTTCTCCCATTTTCAATATTCTTTCTTTATAGAACTCTGCACCCGGAAAATGGAGGTGCGCCATCTTTGTAATGGCATGTCTGATTTGTTCGTCCACGGCGCCTTCTGTCGATTCACCGCCATTCATATGGGCAATGGGAACGTTCATCATCATCGCACAGGCAGCAGCCACAAAGATTTCATATCTGTCGCCTAAAATAAGCAATATATCCGGCTGCAAGCGATCAAATGCCTGTGCCATTTGAATGAGTTCAAGACCCATAGACTTAACAATACCGCTTTTCTTGTTTGAGTCGACAATCATATCAATTTCTTCATCAATATCAAATCCGTCTTTTCTGATCAAATCCGCAGTATAACCAAAATCCGGAGCAAGGTGATTGCCTGTTACAATTAACTGCAACTTTAGTTCATTGTCGTCTTTTATTCTTTTCATCGTCCAATACAATAGGCCGTACTCGGCTCTTGTACCGGTAACAACGAGGATTTTTCTCATCTAATCACCTACTCAATCAGATCCAATGTAATCAAATCATTTTGTTTAATATCTTTTACTATTTTTCTATTAACAATTAAATTAATATAAATAGGACTTATACCTGATTCAGGCCGTTTAAAGTCCAAATTCGTTAGAGTTAGCTTTTCTCCCTTCTTGAGATCACGTCTTGCTACTATGCTTTTTCTAGCTACCATTCTTGTATTTGCTTCACTTTTATTGCATCTTTTGACACCGTCACCAAGTGACATTTCAACATTTCTTATACTCTCAACCATTTTTTTCAATTCAGCCGGTTCCAATGACGCTTTATGATCCGGGCCCTTCATCGTCTTATCCAGTGTCAGATGTTTTTCAATAATTTCCGCACCGAGCGCAACGGCAGCCGCGGGGATTTCGATCCCTTTTGTATGATCCGAATAACCGACCGGCACCTTAAATGCATGCTTCATGGTCAACATCGCATTGAGGTTAACATCTTCCATCGCCGCCGGGTAGTTCGATGTGCAGTGAAGCAGCCAAAGATCCTGATCCGTATTTCTTCTGACCGCTTCTACAGCCATCTCAACTTCCCCCAGGTTTGCCATACCCGTTGAAACAATCATCGGTTTATTCTTTTTCGCAATGTGTTCAATTAAAGGTATGTTCGTCAGGTCCCCTGAACTTGTTTTATAATACTCCACTCCGATTTTTTCAAGCAGGTCAACACTTTCAAAATCAAATGGCGTCGATAAGAATAAGATGTTCTTTTCATCGCAATATCGTTTCAGGCGTACGTGATCATCAAATGAAAGTTCAAGTGCTTTAAGCATAGCAAACTGGCTGCCGTCACCCGTCGCTGCCTTCTGATAATCCGCTTTAGGCGCCTGATGAGTGACCAGATTCTCGGCCTTAAAGGTCTGAAACTTAACCGCATCTGCCCCCGCTTCTTTCGCCGCATCGACAAGTTTCAACGCGGTGCCGATGTCCCCGTTATGATTCACCCCGGCCTCAGCAATAATAAAAGTATGACGGCTCTTTAGCATCCCTTTTTCTCCCTTAGCAGAAACTCTAAAAACTTCAGATCCATCGGTGTGTCAATATCCATCGAACTTTCTTCATCCATAATGTACGGCAGCGTATTTTCCGTGTACCAGTTCTTGCGGGCTTCCAGCACTTCGGACCTGGCCATGTATATGGCCCCGTTTAATTGATAAACAGCCGGTGCATCCTGACGCCTCGCATAAAACGGGACGCTGTCTAGAAAATCCTTCAACAGGCCGCCGCTGATTTTTTTCATCCAGAATGGTAAGACCTTGCTTTCACACACGCTGACGATTGAATCCTTGTTCCGGTCAATGAGCCCTTCAATCGCCTGGTCGATATGCTCCTGTGTCCTCAAAGGACTGGTGCACTGCAGGCACATAACGTAATCATATCGTTCTTTTCGCTGAGTGAACCAGTCCAGCGCATGCAGAATCGGATCGATTCCCGGCGTTGAATCCTGCGCCAATGCCGTCGGCCTCATGAACGGAACGTCCGCCCCGAATTTTTTACTGACTTCGGCAATTTGTTTATTTTCGGTTGATATTATTAACCTGTCTATATACCGGCTTCTTTTGGCTTCTCCGATAGAATAGGCAATCAGGGGCCTGCCGTTGACTTCTTTGATATTTTTATGGGGAATTCCCTTAGAACCGCCTCGAGCCGGGATAATCGCCAGTATTTTCTTACCGTTATACATAAGTGAGCCTCTCAAACTGGTTTTTTATATCCTTGTTGGCTTCATGATAATCTTCAATTTTCCCGATGTCCATCCAATAATCCAAAATCGGAAAATTACCGACTTTTTGCCGTTTACCAAGCAGAGAATCAATTAATTGCGGAATATCGTAATATTCATCCCTTGGAATGCTCTTTATCGTAGCCGGATCAAGAACATAAATGCCGCCGCTGACCACATAGCGGAATATCGGCTTCTCATCGAGTGAAACAATATTTTCATTGTCGATGTTTAAAACTCCGTAGGGCACCTGCATTTCATAACTTCTTGAGCAGACAGTCATATAAAATCCGTTTTTCTGATGAAATTCCAGCAGATGATTGAAATCTAAATTGGTCAATATATCGCCATTCATGACAATGAACGGTTCATTTAAATAGTTTTCGGCAAGAGTGATCGAGCCCGCCGTTCCCATTCGTTTGTTTTCCCTGATATAGCGAATGCTGACGCCGAAAGCCGCCCCATCCATGAAATAGTTTTCGATGACATCTGATTTATAGTTTACTGACAGGAGAATATTACTGAAACCAAAACGCTTCAGCCGTTCAATGATCAGCTGAAGTATCGGTTTATCGCCGACCTTAAGCATCGGTTTGGGCAAATGCTGCGTCAGCGGGCGCAGTCTCGTTCCAAGGCCGCCCGCCATGATCAGCACAGCATTTGTTTTAGGTTCATATTCACTCGGAAAATCCTTTTTTTCTAAAATATCAACAATCACGCGGTCGCTGTTTATAATGGGAATGATCTTTATGTATTGATTAAATGCTTGTCCGGCTTGTTTCTTATCATAATCCTCATGAAAAAAGATACATTTTTTATGATATATTTTTTCAACGCTGCTGTTTAGCGAAACATTATTGATCAGCGCTCTTCGAATGTCGCCATCCGTTAAAGTGCCGAGCAATTTATGAGCCTCATCCACAACGACAACCGTACCTGTCGTATTTTTATTTATTTTTATCAGCGCCTGGATAATTGTATCCCGTTCCGACAAGATGAAATCATTCAGCATCTTCATTGGAATCACCATCGCTTTCAAATTAATGTGAGTCCGGTCTATCATGGATTTGAATCTGAGGCTCTTAAAGTTTTTTCTGAGAAAAATGCCCCTTACTGCTATTATCGGTAAAGCCCTTGCCTATTTTTAATACAGGCCTCATAAAATGTCGTCCTGTGGATTTGCATGATTCTTATGAATGCGTCAGACAAAGGACACTCTTTTGAAAGCGACGGTTTAATTGGAGCGCACAGTGTGGTATGTAAAGGGGTAAATAGATTGAGGACATCAATTAGAGACTATGCAATCTATCATTTACTTCGGAGAGCCTCTTTTCTTTCCGTTCGGCTCAACAGCCTTTTTGAGGGGCAGATTCGCAGCCTCAGTTTTATTACACCTACCTATCATTCCCTAAAAAGGCTGCCCAGCGTTACTTATACAATCTCATAATTAGGGGGTTCTAAATCGTAAAGATCCTGCAGATAAAATAGACTTTGTTGTCATACAGCCGAGTTGACAATAGGAGTTTTCCTCCCATCTCGGAGGCTTTGCCACTATTTACTATTCTAAGATTTAGGGAGGGACTTTCTTTTTTGTGCCCTCGACCGGAAGAAACTATGAATTATGGAATTCATTCCTGATAGTATGTATTCATGTCAGTGACGCGTGTACGTATTTTTTCTCCACACAAACTTGCATGGCATGGTTCACCAGATTTATTTATTCTAAAACACCTTATCTCTCCACTAAAATTTTTCAGTCGGCCCGGGATCATCATCCCAAGTTAATAATAACCTTTCACCACATTTTATAGCTTTTTCAATAACTTCTGGATTTTCTTGCTCCACAATCTTTTTTGATTCAGGTCATTTATCGGAATTCGGTCCTCTCACTGAAGGATTGACGATGATCCATTCATTACATCCTCCATCAGCAGCCTCATTCATACGCAAATTTGTTGATTGATCTTCTTTTATTTCATCAGCCGCATTCGGATTATGCATGATAGCAGTTAATCCCATCTGGTTGATCAGAATCCGCCCGCCGTGACAGTGCTCCGCGCCTTAATGATGAGCCGTTTTGCAGCGTCCGTCCTGATGCTGTCAAACAAAAAGACAGAATCCAGCCGTAGACTGCCCGGATAGTCCGGCAGACGGATCATTCATTAAAAAGGTATGAAGTTCTCCTCGCTCAAATGCGGCAACTGCCCGCCGGGAGTTTACAGCACTCGCCGTTTTGTATTACGATCGCTGTGTGTCTATCGGGATTTCGGAACAAGATGCAATTGCAGTCGTCGGGATCGGACAGCTCAGATTTAAACCGGCTATTCCGTACATCATTACATGTTCAGTATTATAATCCGGCAATGATTTTGATCAGAACTTTTTGAAAGGTGACCAGACGATGGAAAGAAGAAAAACAATCGGCGGCTTTTTATCACTGGAGCTGCCGAAGCGAACCGAATATCATTCCCGGGCGTTGCGTCTGAACAGCGCCCGCTATTGTCTTGAATATATCCTGCGCGTCAGAAACTATAAGAAAATTTATTTGCCGGCTTATATTTGCGACAGCGTGCTTCAGCCGGTGAAACGTCTGAACGTTCCTTTTAATTTTTATCGGATCGGAGAAGATTTCG
The DNA here is from genome assembly GCF_036598985.1 of Sporolactobacillus sp. KGMB 08714. Classification (NCBI taxonomy): domain Bacteria; kingdom Bacillati; phylum Bacillota; class Bacilli; order Caryophanales; family Sporolactobacillaceae; genus Sporolactobacillus; species Sporolactobacillus sp. KGMB 08714. The sequence goes on along the minus strand of NZ_JAUUBW010000073.1, from coordinate 72,795 downwards.
CACCTGTTCTGGACAGAGAACCCGAAGAAGATGCCTGCTTTCTCTACGTCAACTATTTCGGTTTGCATCGTGAAAATGTCCGAAAGATCTGCTGCACCCGGAAGCATGTCGTCATCGACAATACGCAGGCTTTTTTTGAACGCCCTTTGCCGCATGCCGATACGCTCTACTCGCCGCGCAAGTTCTTCGGCGTTCCCGACGGCGGCTACTTATATACGGACGCCGAAAGCCGGCCCGATCTGAAACGGAACGCGTCTTATTACCGATTCGATGCCTTGCTGAAACAAATCGACCTCGGCAGTACGGCAGCCGCTCCGCTTTTTGAAGAGAACGAAGCCTATCTCGACCGCTGCGGCATGCAGGCGATGGCCCGTCTGACGCAGCGATTGCTGATGAGTATCGATTATCGGCAGGCCATCACGAAAAGAAATGAAAATTTCCATTTTTTGAACGAGCGGCTGCGTCCGTACAATCGGCTGAAAACGGTTTTCGGCAATTTAAACGGACCGATGTGTTATCCGCTATTGACGGAATACGGCGAACAGTTAAAAGAATTTTTGATCGAACGCAACATCTATGTCAATGATTACTGGCAGGAAGTTATAGCACGTGTTCCGTCCGGCAGTTTTGAGTGCCGCCTGGCAAGGGACCTGGTTCTGCTGCCGGTCGATCAGCACTGCGGCACGGCGGATATGCAGGCCGTCATGCAGGCTGTCCTCGATTTTTTTACGATTTACGTGCAATAGATAATCGGGAAAAAAAGAAACATCCTTATGAGTCAACGCTCTGCGGACGAAGAATCGGAAAATAATATGGAACGGACAAACTTTCTTCCATGTTGATTCAGCCGGGTCCAATTTGAATATCGTTTTCGATTCAGGACAACTTTTTTGTGATTCGGCGCGACTCAAGCCCATTTCGGTGCGACTGTTCTGGTTCGGTGCGACTTCCCCTCGATTTGGTGCGAGTTCAGCCCGATTCGGTGCGACATTCTAGTGATTCGGTGCGTCTCCGGCCCATTTTGGTGCGTCTGTTCTGGTTCGGTGCGCGTTCCGATCAATTCGGTGCGATATTCTCATGATTCGGTGCGTTTCAAGCCCATTTTGGTGCGACTGCTCTAGTTCGGTGCGCGTTCCGATCAATTCGGTGCGATTTTTCCTCGATTCGGTGCGACATTCTCATGATTCGGTGCGTCTCAAACCCATTTTGGTGCGACTCCCCTCCGTACTTTTTCAGCTTCCTGGCGGGGAACCTCCTATTTTAGGAAACTCCCTGATTTTTTCATTTGCATTATCTAAAAAGATACGGCACCGTAACGGAGCGGCCGGCACTCGAAAGCCCTTCTACAGGTCCCTAGGTCCCTGGTAAATAATCTCCCCGCCGCGGGAACCGCCCTCCGGACCCATATCAATGATCCAGTCGGCACGGCGCATCACGTCGGTGTTATGTTCAATCACGAGAACCGTATTCCCCTTGCCTGTCAGATCATTCATGATGCGAATGATGTTTTCAATGTCGGAAGTGTGCAGTCCGGTGGCCGGCTCATCGAGAATATAAATATTTCCCTTTTTGTCCAGTTCTTTAGCGATTTTCAGGCGCTGGCTTTCACCGCCGGAAAGAGTGTCAAGCGGTTCCCCAGCGATAGATAGCCCAGGCCCACATTTTGAACATTCGCTAATTTGGAACTGATTTTGGCATCATTGAAAAAACTAAAAGCTTCTTCGATCGCCATATCCATAATCTCGACAATATTTCTGCCTTTCAGTCTGTAGGAAAGCACGTCGGGATCATATCGAGCACCGCTGCAGAGCGGACACTCAACCTCGGCATTATCCATGAAAGACAAATTTAATTCAATCACACCTTTACCGCCGCATTTCGGACAGGCACCCGCCGAGTTATAACTGAACAATCCCTCACTCACCTGATTGTGCCGGGCAAACAACTTGCGAATCTCATCCATAATGCCGGTGTATGTGGCGGGATTCGACCGGCTGTTGGCGTGCAGGGCGCTTTGAGTGATCCTGACGGCTTCCGGAAATTGTTCGGCAAAGACCTGTCCGACCAGCGTGCTTTTGCCGGAGCCGGCAACGCCTGTAATCACTGTAAATAAACCGACCGGAACCGTCAAACGGACGTTTTTCAGGTTGTGCAGGGAGCTGGGCCGGCTGCTTATAAATTGCCCGGGCCGGCGCGGCGCATCATTAACCGGCAATCGGCGTATTAAGCATCGGCCCGTCAGCGTATCCGATTTTAATAATTGCGGAAAAGTGCCGGTGAATGTAATTTGACCGCCGTGAATCCCGGCTTTGGGACCTACATCGACCACATGATCGGCGATTTTAATCACATCGGGATCATGCTCGACGACAATGACGGTGTTCCCTTTATCGCGCAGTTTCAACAGCAGATCATTCAGCCGGTGAACGTCTCTTGGATGAAGTCCGGTACTTGGCTCATCCAGGATGTAAATTAGCCGGTTAAACTGTTCGACAAATATTTGACCGTTTTGATTCGCTGCGATTCGCCGCCCGAAAGTGTGGTCGTCTCACGCGTTAAGCTTAAATAGTCCAGCCCGATTTCAATCAAGTCGCCGATCCGCTTTTTAATATCGGCCATGATCGGCACCATCCGTTCGTCATCGAATGAATCTAAGGTACGATCCAGCTGATCCAGCTGCATATCGATAAGATCGAAAATGTTGAAGCCGTTGATCTTTGAATTCAAAGCATGCTGATTATAGCGCCGGCCGTGGCACAGATCGCAAACCGCCATTTCCGTAAACCGGTCCATTTTCTTCTTGTTTGCGGCAGTCATGTCTTTATTGGCCTTCACGTTAAGGCGAAAGAACTGCCGGGCAATTCCCTCATAATTGATCTTGCGTTTGACGCCGTTAAAATCGGCTGTGATTTTTTCTTCGCCGTTCAAAAGCAGATCCATCTCATCCTGATTAAAATTTTTAACGGGTTTATCGTTATCAAACAGTCCTGAATTTAAGATTACCTGAAGATAATACGATCCGACAGAGTAACCGGGCAATTGGATCGCTCCTTGTGCGATCGATTTTTCACGGTCAACGGCCCTGTACAATTTTAAAACGCAGCTTCGCCCGATCCCCTGGCACTGGGGACACATTCCCGCCGGATCGTTAAACGAAAAGGCGTTGCTGCCCCCGCCGTTATGCGGTTGTCCGAAACGCGAGAATAGCAGGCGGAAGAGCGGGTTAATATCGCTCACTGTGCCTAAAGTCGAACGGGCATTGCCGCCGAGCGGTTTCTGATCAATACTAATAACCGTTGAAAGATTGCGAATGCCGTCAACATCAGGCCGCTTATAATGCGGCAGAAACAAACGGGCGAAGCTGCTGAAAGTACTGTTCAGCTGCCGTCCGGCTTCCTGAGCAATCGTGTCAAAGACAATCGACGATTTACCCGATCCTGACACGCCGGTGAACACGGTCAGCTTATTTTTCGGAATCCTTAAACTGATATTTTTGAGATTATTTTCGCGGTCATGAATGATTTCGATAAATTGATGATCGGTCATGGGAACCTCCGGGGTGTATGATTGATATCATCGGCTTTTAAAAGAAAAATCCCAAAAGCGAAAACCAAAGCCGCCCATGGACGGACGGCTTTAAAATCCAATACAAAGGAAGGGCTTCGCTAGTCCAACGGCTAAAACCGTGAATAAAGACGCAAAGAGCGTGTTTCAGTCACTTTCTCACGATTGGAATCCAGATTTCACCGTTGACTTTGCTATTCGTTTCGCTCGTTTTCACCGATGTATTCGGGCCGCCGACATAAGCAAAATCAGTCGCGTCAGCCAGGACCCGGCCAAAGGCGGCGCCTTCTAATTGACCGAATAATTGCCCGGCGCTGCCGGCTGAACCGGCAATGACGAGATATTCGCCGGCGGGAAATTGAATGGCCCGCGAATCCTGGCTGTCGGGCAGCTCGGCGCTGCTTTGAACGCCGGAGTAATACCAGAATTCATGATTAACGGCTTCATTGACCGCAAACTCCAGATCGTTATCGGCCAGTCTCTTCAGCTGATCCCAGCGGCCGTCAGTCATCACCGTCTGCCACCAAGCTGCCTTAGCGGCGGGGATTTGTGCATAGTCTCTCGGCAGCCGGGTCCCGTAACCGATGACCGTGAATGCTTCTTTTGTTTGGATTTCGTAATCTGGCATGTTTCTGTCTCCTTTAATTTGATAGGCCTAGTGTATTATTTAATCATGTCAGAAAATAATACCTTTTAAAAGGAATTTCAAAAATGAAGAGAACCGAACGTTTAAATACAATGATGCGCTACATGAATAACCGGCAATTTTTTACCATCGGCGAGTTGATGCGCGAGTTTGCAATTTCGCGCTCGACGGCGATTCGCGATGTGCATGATATTGAAGCATTAGGCATGCCGCTGGTAGCTGAAGCCGGGCGCGGCGGCGGTTATTCGATCATGCCGAACCGGTTATTGCCGGCCGTGCAATTTACCCACGATGAGCTTAAAGCGTTGTTTATCGCTTTTTTAGGAACAGCCAATCAGCAGCTTCCCTATTTGCAAAATCGTAGAACGCTCAGTGAAAAATTATTGGCGATTGCCTCAGCCGATCAGCAGGACGAGTTAATCGAGTTAAAACGCTTACTGCAATTTGAAAACACCAATCCCGACAACCCCGACTTGCTGGAACTGACCGATTTTGCCGCACCGATGCTTAGAACGGTACTCGAACTCGCATTAAAAAGCCGTTATCTCATATTCGATTATCGGGCACCGCTTGATAAACAGACAACGCGGCGCGTCTACCTGTTAAATTTTTTCCGCCGCCATGCAAATTGGTACGCAGCCGCTTTTGATTTTCTGCGCCGCGAGCAGCGGACGTTTCGAGTCGACCGCATTCAGGCCGTGCGTCCGGATAATCAGGCGCCGATGCCGCACAAGCAGCTCGCCGCGCTATTAAAAGTCAACCGGCCGGAACCGAATTTAATTGTCGAGTTAGGCAGCTCGGCAATCAATAAGTTCAAACAAATACACCCGCCATCGCTTAGCTTGCACTATTTAGACGCTTTTCAACAAACGGCAAGATTTTCAGATTTTGTTGAAACGCACGGTGTGGAACACTTGGCTTCTTACGCCGAGTGGCTGCTGTTTTTAGGAGATGATTTAAAAGCCGTGATGATACCGCATGAACTGCGGAACATAATTCGAAAAAAGGCAGCCAGATGGTAAAATCGGCCCAGGGATATATTGAGTCGGCGGCATCATGGAATAATTTTCCGATCATTTTTTCAGAGAAGTCATCCGAACCCCGGACGTCGTATCTGAAAGACGCGCATTCGAACCTTCAGGACTTGCTGCCGGTGAGGTGGCACGGAGCTCTTCTGAAACGGAATATCTCCTCTCAAAAAACCTGATCGTAAATGCGGGGGGCGCAATCATTCTGAGCGTCTTTTATGAGTTCCAAAGCCTGCCCTTTCGTTTCGCGATCAGAATCACCTTGGATTCATCAAGCCGAGCTTCTTTTTGGCCAGTTCCTTCTGATTGATGAAATTCTGGATCGCCGTTTCCTCCCTTGCCGTCAGGCTGCGGAACTGCACGCCGTAAAAGATCTCCCTCCGTTCATGTTTTATTTCTTTTCTGACCACGGTACCGACCAGATAAATCGGCGTTTTATCTTCCGCCTGAAATGAAATGTTGATCAGCACGTCCTCGACAATCGGGAAGTTAAGCCTGCAGGCAAACTTGAGGCCGCCAAGGCTGATATCGATAAGCTCGGCATGGATTGTCTTATTATTCAGAGCCTGCAGGGAACGATCTCCGAAATCAACAATCCGGACGGTACACCCTTCATGATCCAGCAGGATTCTGTGATGTTTCCTCCTTTCGCCCTTGTCGACCCTCAAGTGATCATACCGATGCACCGCAGCCGACTGCCTTTTTAATCCGACGATGATTTTTCTCTCATGTTCGACGACTCCCTGATAATGGGCACGGAATATCAGATAGACGATGGCTGTCATGATGATTTCTGCAGCGATAAAGCCTGCGACAGCCGCGTAAACAATCATCGGTCAGCACCTCACGATATACCGGTAAGTGGCTGCGGTTTCCCGAGGGCGTAGCCCTGAGCATAGCGAATGCCGAGCGATCGCGCAACGTCAATATCACAGGCTGTTTCTATTCCTTCAAGGATCGGTTTCAATTTGAATTGAGAACAATATTGGACAAGAAACTTAACATAGGCTTGTTTCCTTTTTGATGTAAACAAATGAGAGGTGAAATATCTGTCGAGTTTGATGTAGTCCGCATCAAGCTCGATCGTTCTGTTGATATCGTCAATGCCCTTGCCGAAATCGTCTATGGCCATTCCCAATCCGTACTTCTTCAACTCTTTGACGGCGTTTTCTATTTTATTAAAGTCTCTGATTCTCTCATTTTCCACAAATTCTAAAATAATGGATTGACTTAAACCGGGAAAACGATCAATAATATGATCGATTAAGGAAAAAAAACTTTTATTAAGTACGGTAGATGGGTATACATTGATAAATAATTTTTTCCCTTTCTCAAAGTAACCTGCTTTTAAGTACGTATCAACGGCTTTGCGAACAGACCGCGAATCTAATTCGTAAAGCTGCTCTTTTTTTACTGCCAACTGAAAAGCCTGTTCGGGGCTTGCGAAAAATTGGGATCGAAAAAGCGCCTCATGAGCTCTGACCGTGCAATCAGTCAGATCAACGATCGGCTGAAAATGATGCTCAAACAACTCATCTTTTATAAAACCGCTTTCCTGCTGCACCTTGGCTCATCTCCTCTCACCAGGCCATGAGCCGGCCGGCCCAAAGATAATTTAATTTGCCCGGCCGCTCTGGCCCAGTCTTTGAAAAATTTTATAGTTCTTAACAAAAAAAACTGCTCCGAACGTTGACGAGCCTCTCAAGCCTCAACTTTTTCGGCAGCCCGGCCGCCTTGGCGATCTCGAACCTCGCTTTAGGCCCGCGGCTTTGCGACCTTATCTTTCGACAAGGGTGCCTTTTTTCAAAAGTTAACATGAATACGACCTTGTTATATCATAAATGGTTATTCATTCCAATGCTTTTTTACCTATTCGGGTGTATTTTCTGTCAAACCTGTTTTTCATTTTTGTTCCGATATAAGAAGCATTTTGTCAGATCCGGCGGTCTTTTTAGCGTTAAAAAGATCAATGGTACAGTTTTTTCCCTGATTGGCAGAATGAAACCCCACAAACGGATTCTATCATTTTGCTTATCCGAATGCGGGGTAAAGGAACGGCAAGGATCGCATCGACTGCCGGAACGGGAAAAAGGGAGAATACGCTTCAATTTTTATTTTGCTGGTTTGTCCGCCTTTCGGGCCGCTGGCTGTCGATTCTTTATTTTCAAAGATTTACCGTTGAGTTTCAGGCATAATGATCCGTTTCCGTTCACTTTATATCAGATTTTTCAAATAATTTCCCAAAGACGAGTTCCATTAATAACAGATGCTTCCCGCACAGCATCTCCCGGTCAATCGTCAAAAATGGGCTTTGCCGCTTCGGCCCGCACAAAGAGGCAGAAAACAGCTCAAAACCGCGTTACCGGCCCGCTTATTGATCCGGGATAAAGGGCTCTGCAAAGCATCCGGCTCTACCTGCATCCATCGGGCATCCGAAAGGAGCCGTGCAATCTTTTCAAAGAGCGTTCAAACAACTGAGACGCCGTTCTCTGCCCACGGCATATTTTATGTATCCTTTTTCTCCTTTTTCATCCCCTTCATTGCCTGAAGCACATCTTCAGGCAATTGTCCGGCCGCAGCCTGGCTGTTTTCTTTCTGTATCGCCTCGTAGATCTCCTGGCGGTGGATTTCAATCTCCCGCGGAGCATTGATGCCGAGTTTGACCTGATCGCCGTCAACGGCAACGATTTTTATCTCGATCATGTCTCCGATCCGGATCGACTCTCCCTTTTTGCGTGTCAGTATCAACATGCCCCTCATACCCCTTTCTTTGGGGTGTCCGCTTTCGGCATCAGCCGCTCCCTCAGTGAATAAGAAGACCGTTCCGGAATATATTGTTTGCCGACCCTGTCCCGGGTATTAATGATGACCGGTGCTCTCAAATTCGCCGTCGACTCGGAGAAAGGCTTTTGAACACTGACAATAACACGGACAGCCACATCGCTCTTCGACTGCACGGCAAGCTGCCGGACAAAATGATCCGGAAGATCCACACTGTATCGGTCAAAGAAAAGGAACGGAGACGTCGTGACAAAAGCGATCTCTGTACGATCTATAGACTGCAGAATGGAGAAAACCTCACCGAAAGGCTGGAAGATAAAACGTTTTTCATCGGAAAATCCGGGCAGTCCCGCCGGAAACGTCACAATTTCCGACGCATCGACTTCCTGTTCGCCGAAATACTTAGTAAAGATTTTCATGATCCGCCTTAATCCCTTCTCCTTATCATGTCCGACAGAGCCATTCCCTCTGCGCCGGATCCATTCAATATTATTTCAAAAAGTCGACAAGCGATTGCTGGATGATCCTGGCGCCGACCGCCAGCGAAGCGTTATAAACATTCTGCTGCTGATTCAGATTGACGATGACCGACGCATAATCGGCATCCTCATTCGTCGCCATGATCTGAGTCGCCATTGTGTTCTGCGCATCGAGCTGGCTGCTGATCGTATCGACACGGTTTTGCTTTGCACCGACATCCGCCTGAGCGTTTGCCACATCATTCAGATGTGTATCAATCTTATCAAGGAAACCGTCGATTTGCTCTCCGGTAGACGACGGATCGTTCAACGCATTTTTTAAATCACTCAGATCACTGAATAAACTGCTTGTGAAAACCTGATTCGGATTCACGTTTATCGGCATAGAAACACCGTCGTTCACGTTGACCGACAGACTGGGATTGGCAAGAGCGGTTGAATTGATCGAAACTGCGCCAGTGCTGTCTTCGGTGAGCAGCGGATTCTGGGAATCTTCCCCGCTGAAGATATACTGGCCGCCGATCTGCGTATTGCCGATCGTCACGAGCTGCTGAGTCAGCTGGCTGATCTGGTCGCCGATCGTCTGGCGCTGCGCCGGCGTATAGGTATCATTGCTTGCCTGATTCGTCAGCTCCCGTATCGTATCCAGTACATCGTTGACCTGGGACAGAGCGCTGTCCGAACTTTGCAGCCACTTGTCAGCCGTTGTTACGTTCTTCTGATACTGGGTGATATGATTGACATCCGTCCGGTAAGCAATCCCCATGGAAGCGACAACCGGATCCTGGGACGGGCGGGTAATTTTCTTACCGGTTGCAAGCTGATTTTGATAATCGGCCAGTTTTCCATAGCCCATCGACATATTCTGCAGAATATTGTTCGTCATCATGCCCTGTGTGATCCGCATTTTCTATCACCCCATTTGGTTAATCAATGTATCAAGCATCGTGTTCAAAGTATTCACGACTTTGGCCGCCGCGCTGTAAGATTGCTGGTACTGGATCAGATTGGTCATTTCTTCGTCCAAAGAGACGCCGCTGACCGACTGCTGCTGGTTCTGCGCCGCCTGCAGCATGGTCTGCGTGTTATCCATGAATTGGCCGGCCGCCTGGGCATTGACACCGATCTGGCCGATCAGTCCCTCCAGATAGTTTTTCAGAGTCATAGATGAACCTGTGCCGTCCACGTCATAAGAGTTGGCAGCAATGACATTGGCCATCGCCGTTGCGCTGGTATTATCGCCGCTCGGCGCCCCGGAGGCAGCGGATGTAACATCGCTTCCCTGCAGATTGTCGTTGACATGGATGTTGGCCGCGGTTACCGTGCCGGCGTCGGTTCCCGACCCTGTCCCGAGAAAGAAAGTCCCTTTTGCCGAATCGTATCCGGCGCTTGCTTCATAAGCAGTATTAAATGCGTTCGCAAGTGCGCTCGCCATATTGTCGAGGCTCTTCAGGACACTCGGATAATCAATCGAATAGCTGTCAATGATTCCCTGCAGCTTGCCGGACATATTGGTCAGCGTTCCGGATACGGCCGGCGATCCGTCCAGATTGACCAATGACATCTGAACACTCGGAGCGGACGTGTCCGCCCCGGTTATCTGCGTCTGCAGGTGTGTATTGGTCAGTGCCGCCCCGTCGACAAGTACTGCCGGAGGGCTGAACGAATTTCCGTCCTTATCAACGATTTCAATCGTATATTTCCCATCGGCAAGCGGTGACGGATTGCCCCCGCTTTTGACAGTGGAAACCTTGACATTGACAAGCTGAGCCAGCTGATCAACAAGGTTGTCGCGCTGATCGTACAAATCATTTGTAACTAAACCGTTGGCTTCCTGAGCGCCGATTTCCTTGTTCAAAGCATTGATCTGATCGGCATAGCTGTTGATCTGATCCGTGTTGTCCGTAATCTGCTTATTGAGGTTGTTCTGAACCTGTCCGAGCGATTGGGCGATACTGTTAAATGTATCGGCTACTTCCTTTCCGTTTTGGAGAACAACGGTTCCGGTACCGCTCGTCCCCGAATTGCCCGCCAGATCCTGCAAGGACTGCCAGAATCCGTCAAGTACGGAGGAAATGCCTGTATCGGTCGGTTCATTAATAATATCCTGCATCTGTGTGTACGCATCGTTTACAGCCGACCAGTAGCTGTTCTGATTGGAATTGTCGCGCACCTGCTGATCGACAAACTGATCGCGGATACGGACAATAGAATCTGCATTAACACCGGTCCCGATCTGGCCGGCGCCGCCGGCGGCATTGATTCCGACAGCGGGATAGGGCAGCCAGGACGTCAGATTGACCCGCTGGCGCGAATAGCCTTCGGTGTTGGCGTTGGAAATGTTGTGCCCTGTCGTCTGAATGGCTTCCTGCTGCACCAAAAGCGCCTGCTGCATCATGTTTAAGGTGGAAAAAATAGGGATCATCCTGCAAAACCTCCGTTAGGCCCGGGAATCGATCCGGCCGCTGACGGCAGACGGAGAAGTCTGACCCGCTTTCGGATTCCCGTAGTTCATTGACTTGATCTGCGGATACAACAGGTTTATATTCAGCCTGGTCCATTGCAGAGACTGTCTGAGCAGATGCTGGTTCAGCTGATTGGCCTGTTTTAGTTGAAAAACCGAACGGGCCAGTTCGCGAAATAAAGACTGCCATTCGGGCCGTGCTCCGGCAGGCACGGCAGCGGCTTCCCATTCGCTGAACGTCGGCGCGGCGGCATTTCCCCCCGCTTTTCCGATATCCTGCCCGACAACCGCCGCTCTTTTTTTCTCGATTTTAATCAATTTTTCAACAAGCGGCTGCTCCAGCCCGGTGAGACGGCCGACTTCCTGAGTGTTGCCGTTTTTAATCGCTTCCGTCTTTTTGAGGGCGATTTCATACAACTTTGCCTGAATGTCGATTAACTGTCTGATAAGATTTTTCATAGTATCCACCGGCATCTTACACACTCCCCGCTGGAAAACGAACTCGGCCTTCCGCCGGTACCGCATTTTTATTTTTGATTCCAATAAGCATATATTTTCTGCGCAACATCTTCAGAAGCGACATGATAGGTTCCTGCATCCACCTGGTTTTTAATCTGATCCACTTTTTGCCGGCGTGCTTCTTCCAGTCTCTGAGATCCCTGGAGCCGCTTGGCTTCAGAAGAAATTTCGACTTTGTCATTTTCGGCCGCCGGAGCGGCCGGCTGATCAGCCGGCTTGCCGGGATTATAATTGGTATACGGCTGAATAGGCTGGTAACGATTGACTTTCATAGTGTTCACCTCATTTTAGAGGAAATGAATCAAACAGGCTCACACAAGATCCGCCGTTTTGCAATGCGATCCAGTGATCACTCATTCGAGAAAACGTGCCGGCATTGGGCCGCCGCAAGCTTCCCAATTTCTTTATCGGCTTGAAGCGGGCCTATGTTTAATACGATTCGGGTTAACCGGCCGGCAGCCATTCCCCCGGCGCGTTTACGCGTTTATTTGATATGATAGGTTTTTCCCCTTTTTCTTCCATCTTTCTTTTCCTGCTCCGCGTTTTCCTGATTGATTTCCTTCTCAAGCCGTCTGCGGCAATTATCGCACAGAACGCCTTCTTTAATGATGGTGCCGCATGATCTGCATGGATAGCCCAGATTCGGAAACAGGGCCGGAACCAGCCTGCCTTCCCGGACCCACTGATAGATCAGGTCTGTCTTAACACCGGTTGCTTCGTGGACCTGGGGCACGGTTGCCGTCCGGTTCTCTTGGCGGGTAATATAATGATAAACAAGTTCAAACTGGCGATCCTGTTCTTTCAGGCATTCCGGACAGAACGGGGAGACCGTTTTCACAAAAAGTCTGCCGCAGTTCGCGCAATTGGCAAGTTCCGTCAACGCAAACCCTCCTTTTATAACTCTTCCTTAATTATAAACGAAATAATCCCCGTCTTGCACTCTGTAAGTCTATCGGCCCGATTCTGCAAAAATTTTAGATACTTTAGCCATAAATGTGTTTGTTTTTTTTTCATCTCTGCGACCTTATTCATGCTAAAATGGTCATTGAGTTTGTTTGGGAGGGGAGCAAACGACGGCCTCCGCTGCTTTGAAAAAAATTTTTCATCATTCACCTTTGATCGGCGAGTCGGGAGAAAAAGACGTTCTTCCAGAATAAACGAATAGGCTCAATAATAGTGATTAAAGTTATCTTTGAAGATAGAAGGTGTGCTTGTGCGTTTTTCAAAAAAGAAGCGGTTTGTCTGGTTTGTGCTGTTCGTTCTGATGCTGGTCCTGATCATCGCAAATCTGAAAATGCCCGGCGGCTCCGATCGTTCGAAGCGGCAGCCGTTTTCATTGTCCAGTTCCATAGGCCGCTTTTTCGCCGGGGCGGGTGCGGCCATTGAAAGGGTGACTCAAGATACGGCTGAAGCCGTCTCCGGCGGGCATTCGCAGGCCTCCCATGTCCTCATTGACGTGCCGGAAATCCGCCAATATCCGGAACTGCCCCGCGGCTGCGAAGTGACATCGCTCGCCATGCTGCTGGAGCAGGCCGGCGTCAGGGTCGGTAAAATGGAACTCGCCCGCCAGATAAAAACAGAACCCTATTATCAGAACGGACAGTTCGGCAACCCGAATGAGGGTTTTGTCGGAAGCATGACCGACCGGAACCAGCGCGGCTACGGCGTATACCATGAACCGCTCGCACGCCTCGCACGCGACTATCTTCCTTACCAGATCGTCGACCTGAGCGGAAAACCGTTCGATGCCGTACTTGAAAGGCTTCGCGCCGGCTTTCCGGTCGTCGTGATTACTAACGTAACATTCAGACCGCTTCCCAAGAGTGATTTTCAGACGTGGACAACCGCCGACGGACCGGTTACCGTCACGAATATGGAACATGCCGTTCTCGTGACCGGATTTGATCAGAACCAGATCTTTTTTAACAATCCGCTCGGCGGAAAAAACGAAACGGCCGATAAGACGGCTTTTATCCAGGCCTGGCAGCAGATGGGAAGCCAGGCCGTCAGCTATCATAAATGGCCGTTCTTTTAATCGCCTAATAGAGGTCTTTAAAAAAGCGCTTGAAACAAATCGTTTGCGCAAAAAAAAATGGTGTGCGGAGCCTTATCCATGAACCAGAGTCAGCGAGTCGATCCGCAGCGGCCCCGCCGCTTCAAGTGCTCTCGCTGCCATGCGCATTGTTGCGCCGGTTGTGTAAATGTCGTCAATAAGCAGGACCTTTCTGCCGGAGATGGATCCGGCGGCTTCCGGATCGGGCAGAAAAGGATTTTTATCGGCGCTCAGCCGTTCCCTGCGGCTTTTTTTGCTTTGTTTCCGCTCGCTTCCCTGACGGATCAGCGCGTGCGTAAGCGGTTCTTCAAGTAATTCCGCAAGAACAAGCGCCTGATTGAAACCACGCTCCCAAAGCCGTTCTTGACTGAGCGGAATAGGCACGATCTGATACTTCTCCTTTGCTGCCCCGCGTTCGCCGGCCCTTAGCCGCTCCCGCCGGATTCCCCGGCCGCTGCCTTTCAGTTTCCTGTATGCGGAGCGAAACTCCCTTTTGAAACCTGCAGCGAGCAGCGCGTCGCCGCGGAACTTGAACCTCGTCATCATTGCTTTCATCCCGTCATTGTATGTAAAAAGGGAACGGTTCCGGCCGAACAGACCGTTCCGGCCGCTCTTTTCCCAGTACCGGCAGTCGCTGCATATCGAACCGCTGACAAAACGTTCGTCAACCAGCCGGAGATCGCGTCCGCAGGAGAGACAGCAGCGGCGCAGATCGATCGGTTCCAGACTTTTCCTGCATTTTCTGCAGAAACCCGGATCTGTACTGGCCAGCAGAAGTGTGCGGACGGTCAGAGGATCCTGCCTGATCCCGCCGCAAAAAAGGCAGCGTGTCCTGTTCAAAATCCGCCCTCCTCATTCATCCGCTCAATATGGCGGCGCGCCCGCACCATTCCCAGCGTCCGCCCATTATGAAAAAAGACGGCATCACCGGCCGGATGGTCCGGAGAGCGTCCGACCCTTCCCGCAATCTGGACAAGCGCCTGTTCGTCAAAAACGGGATCGTCCGCACCGAAAACCGCAGCTTCGGCAGCCGGAATCGTTACACCGCGTTCCAGAATGGTCGTTGTCACCAGAATCCGGATCCGCCCTTCCCGGAAAAGCATCACCTTAGCATGGCGGTCCGGATCATCGGCATGTACGCCGGCCGTGGGGCCCAATGCTTCCCGCTGCAGCAGTTCGGTCAGATCCCTCAATAGAGACACGGAAGGAACAAAGAGGAATATGCGGATGCCGGCCTCCGTTTTTTCTCTGATCCATTTCAGCATGGCAGGGGGCAGGAGCCCTTTCGCAACCGACTTCTTCCAGTTGCCGATCCAGCAGAAGCGGGGCACGGGCAGAGGATGTCCGTGAAAACGGCGCGCTATTTTGATGCCCCGTAAATCTCCGCGCAGAAAGGCGTTCTTCAGCCCGGGCGGAGGGGTCGCGGTCAGATAGGCAAACGGCGCAGTTTCTTTGGCCGCTTTCTGAACGGCATACTGCAGCATCGGGTCGAAATGGAAGGGAAAAGCGTCCACTTCGTCAATGAAGATGCGGTCGAAATAGCGGTGAAAGCGAATCAGCTGGTGGGCGGTTGAGATGACGAGCGGCGCGTCCGGAATCCTGTCCTCGCTTCCTGCATAGAGGGCACTGACCGGGACATTGGGAAACGCAGCTTTCATCCTTGGAAAAAGTTCCCTGACGACATCCGTTCGCGGCGTCGTCAGAACTACGCGTTCATTTCGAAGCAGTGCGCGTTCGATAGCGGGAAACAATAATTCTGTCTTACCGGAACCCGTCACCGCCCAGATCAGAAAAGATTCCCCCTCACTCTGACAGCGGACCAGTTCGGCCGCCGCCGCGGCCTGCTCCTCTGAAAGGATTCCCGACCATTGGCAGAGTCTTCCGTTTTCGCCGGGCGCTGCGGAAAGCCGTCGGGGTTCAGGGCCGATCCACGTCGCCAGCTCCGTACACGATCGGATCACTCCCATGTTCAGGCAGCGGCGGCAATAGGCACATGAGCGGTTGCAGCGTCCGCACGTACAGGTCCCGAACAGTTCGGGATCCGTATTGCCGCAGCGCCGGCACACCCATCTTCGGCCGCCGGACAAAAAGGGGAGCAGTCCCCCATCGGCAGTTTCGATTCCGTGCTGAAGCGCAATGAACCCTTTGCGAACATGCTGTTTAATCGTTTCCTTAGAAAAAGGGAGTTCCTCAACTCTGTACTCCCTTCCATATAAAAAGCGCTGTAAATCGTGGTTAAAGTCAGACCGAATCGAATCATCGCGGAATAAAAGCATGATGGACAGACCTTCTTTCGGAGAATGGGAAACTGAGGAAATGAAGCCGGCTGGCAAAAAAGAGATAAATACGCGGCATGAACTATTCCATGAGGCATCTTTGGGAATAAGGGAGCAAAACGGACCTGCCTTTCTTAATTATAAATTCAACACCGGCAAGCGTACTCCTTCTTTTTCGACAATTTTTTATCACAGCGGTTTATAAGGAGCAGTATCTGAATGAAAAATCGGATGCCGGATGCGGCGGAAAAGCCAATTTTCCCCGGCGGGCAAACCCGGATGTTTTCCGTATATTCTCACTGGTTGATTCTATTGCGATTACTGTTGATTCTCCGCAGCTTATCATAGATTCTTTACGGTTTACTGCGGATTCTTCCGCCATTGCTGATAAGAACGAAACTGTCAATTTCTAAGGATTTACCGCTGATTTTGCAGCCGCCGGCTTATCCGGATTAAACTTTTTCACCGTTTTGTCAGGAAAAAGTTCATTCGATTTTCTCTTTTTCGTTTTTACACTGAATAGTGAGCCAGCCGTTCATCTCCGTGCCTGACCCCATTTGTAAAAACCAGCATGGCTTTTTTTCAGAATCTGCCCGGGTAAAGCCTCCTGCCCGTTTTTCTACAGACGCATCTGCGGAGGGTTTCTCACCAACCAATGGCCAAAATAAAAGAACCGCAGCCCATTTTTCCGCGATTCCCGCCATTGCGCCCGAGCACAGAAACTGCTGCCGGACCGTACGTCTGATGTTTTTTACCGGCTTGAGACAACGTCGCCGTCCACTCTTTTTCTTAATCCGCATGCCTTTCTCCGGATAAACGTTCAGTAAATCTTGACCCAGCCGTTTTTGATTGCCTCAACCACAGCCTGAGTACGGTCGTCGACGTTCATCTTCTGCAGAATGTTACTGACGTGGTTTTTGACCGTTTTTTCACTGATGTACAGATTTTCACCGATTGCACGGTTGCTTTTCCCTTCAGCCATCAGCTGAAGCACTTCACATTCACGGTGTGTGAGAATATGAAGCGGCGGCCGGAATTCGAGATCGCGAAATCCGGACGGTTCGGTTGAGTAGCCCTGTGACGCAAGCCTTCTGAATTCATTGACGAGATTGTGCGTCACCTTCGGATGAATGTAAGCTCCGCCCTGGGCAACAATCCGGACGGCCTCAATCATTGAATCCGCATCCATCTCTTTGAGCAGATAGCCCAGAGCTCCGGATTTCAGCACATGGGTGACGTAACTTTCATCATCATGAATCGAAAGAATGATCACCTTAAGGCCGGGATGATTGTTAATCAGCTGTCTTGTCGCCTCAACACCGTTCAGTTTGGGCATATTGATGTCCATCAGAACCACGTCGGGTTTGGATTCATCGATCAATTTTTCAGCAATGATGCCGTCGTCGCCTTCCGCGACAACTTCAAAATCCGGCTCCATATTCAATATTCTTTTAACGCCTTCCCGAAAAAGGCGATGATCGTCGATCAATACAATTTTTGTAACCTTTGGACGAACGTTTGTCACTATCCTACCCGCTGCAGAAAACATGAACCTCCCGCCTGTCCGGAAAATAACGGCCGATAGCGGCCGCACGCTCCGGGGCAGGTCTTGTTCTTACCGTACCCTTCACGCATTTAACCGGCCGGATCCGGGATCATCCGTGCCGCCCCTTCCGCAGCAGGCTCCTCACCTCTCTTTTTAACGGTCAGCCAATAGATATGAGACGGCGGGGCACCCTCCCATCTGACATTTTTATAAAATCAATTACCCTTTCAGTTCATCACCATGCTGGATCGGAATATTAATTAAGATCGAAGTCCCTTTGCCAATTGCTGAATGAATGACCAGCTTTCCGTTTAATAATTCGGTTCGTTCTTTCATCCCGATCAGACCATAGCTTCCTTCTTTCTTGACCGACTGATCAAAACCGATACCGTCGTCCTTTACCTGCATCTGCACTCTGTCGTTGCGAAATTCCAGGCGGACAGCAATGTGTTTCGGGTGGGCGTGGCTGCAGGCATTTTGAACAGCTTCCTGCATCAGCCGGAAAAGTGCAGCTTCCATCCGCGACTGCAGACGTTTCTCCTTGCCCAGGCAGCGAAAGTTGATTTCAATAGCAGGATAGTCTCCGTTGACTCGATGAAAATATTTTTGAAGTGTCGGCGCCAAACCCAGATCATCCAGACTCATCGGCCTTAAATCGTAAATAATCCGCCGGACTTCGGCCAGAGCATCCTGTACCATGACCCGGTACTTTTGCAGCTCATATCTGGCCGCTTCGGATCCTTCTTTTTTGCCGACGCGTTCCACAACATCGAGCCCGAGCAGGACCTGGGCCAGCGTCTGAGCCGGGCCGTCATGAATTTCGCGGGAGAGCCTTTTCCGTTCTTCTTCAAGGGCTTCGATGATCTTCAGACCAAGCGCGCGTTGTTCACGCGCGTTGGCGACCATTTCTCCCACCTGTTTCAAGTCACTCGTCAGATAATTAAGGACAACCGTTACCTGCCCCACCAGACTGTCCGCTTTCTTGATCGTCGCCGACAGCTGCACGAGACGGCGTTCCAATTCGTTGCGTCGGGCCTTCATCTGTTTTTCCATTTCGCGGACAATCGACAGTTCATTCTGAATGTTGTTTGCCCGCTCATAGGCGGTCCGAATATCTTTTTCTCCGTAATGGTCAAACGCTTGGCTGATTTCGGCCAGTCGTCCCCGCGATTTTCTCGCCTCAATTTCCAGCCGGTCGCTGCGCTCAATCACTCCGGTTAACTCATGCTTTAACAAGTGAAGTTCCTTAGCCAGCTCGTCGTGCTCTTTCCTGGATTGTTCGCCTATTTCAAAAATCTGGGTTTTGCTGTCGCTGACGTTCTCAATCATATCGTTGATGATTTTATCAAGGTGTTTGATGTCATGCGCATCATGTTCATTTTTGTCGGCTGACATTTTTTCCCTCCATAGTAACAAATGTAGCGGAACAGAGCCGTACCCGCTAGACACCTTGTACCTATCTCCCTATAGTACCAAAGAACTAATTCACTTTAAAACAATCTATTTCCATTCTTTAATAGCATCAGACGTATTACAAGTGTAAATGTTACCAATTATTTTTATAATAACATAAAATATACGTTTTTATTAGTTCGGAAAAGCCCGGCCGATGATTGATTTGTCAAAGCAAGAATGGTATGTTTTTGTAAAATCGATCTGTATGATCCGTCTCAGATCTTGTCATTTTTTCATAGACGGATCCTGTTTTCATAATGACTGTTTGCTGATCCCGCACGAAATGATTTTTTGCACGTGTTTGTTTCAAAATGCGCAGAGAATAACTGGTTTCCCCTAATGATTCACAGAGCCGCACCGAGCATTCAAAAATCGGCGCGCACTCCCGGAAATTCCGATACGAAGCAGCGGATTTTGGAAGAAGATGTCCCGATCAAAGGAAACGTCCTGAAACGGACAAAATAACGGCCAAGGAGCTGGTTTTGATGACATTATCTTCTTATATAACAGTTATGCACCCCGCAATCAAAGAAATCGAGATTCGCCGTTCCCGATTTATCGCCAGCGTTTTCCCGGTTGTCTCGGAAAACGATGCGGCCGCGGCGATCGAGGCTAAGCGCAAGGAACATTGGAAGGCGAACCATCATTGTTTTGCCTATGTCATCGGCAAGAAGCAGGAAATCCAGAAAGCAAGCGATGACGGGGAACCGAGCGGAACGGCGGGCGTACCGATTCTCGACGTTCTGAAGCGGCGCGGACTCTGCGATGTATTAATCATCGTCACCCGCTACTTCGGCGGAATCAAACTGGGAGCAGGCGGTCTGATCCGCGCTTACGCCCACGCTGCCGGTTCAGGACTCGCCGCTGCCGAGGTGATCGAGCAGATTCCCGCGGATTTATGGCGCACGAGCGTCGACTACCATTTGAGCGGTTCAATCGATAATAAGCTTCGTGAATCTTCCTATCTTGTTAAGAACGTGCAGTATACCGATAAAGTTTCATTTGATGTTTTTACCCGTCAGGAGGAGAGTTCCGTTTACACTAACTGGATCAGGGACCTGACAAACGGCACGGCAGACAATAAAAAGATAGAGGAACTCTATCTTCATAAAAAGCTGCCGGAACCCGCGGACAGATAAGCCCTTTCAACAACCGGCCCGGTTTCCCGGCTGCGCCTCCCCTTTTTCAGCAATTCCGGAGCAGACCGGCGCCGCGCTCCTATTAGAAAACCGGGCCCCGCCGAACTTTTGCTGCAGACGAGGCCGGGACAGCCTGATGCCGGACAGCCCGCGGGACGCGGCGCTGATGTTCGGTACTTACACTGCAATTCTTAAAAACATATAATAAAAAAAGCCGGAACCCCCTTGCCTGGTCCCGGAACAGAACTGCCCTCCCGTTTATTTCACCTTGGCCAGACTGATCGCCTTAGCCAGGCTGATAATCCGCTTATAGATCTTCAGCAGCGGCCTGTAGCCCGCGCTCACCAGTCCGACACCTTCCACCACCAGTTCAATCGTCAGCATCACGCCGATAATAATAATCAGCGAGCCGAGCAGCGTAGAGGTCGAGAGCAGAATCGCCGCAAGAGCGAACATCGCGCTCATTCCGTACATCAGCACCACCGTCTGGCTTTGTGAAAAGCCATAGCGAAGCAGACAGTGATGGAGATGCGACCGATCAGGAGCCGTCAGCGGCCTCTTATTGACCAGCCTTCGGATAATCGCGAATAGTGTATCGGAAATCGGAACGGCAAGAATAACGACCGGAACGACGAGCGAGAAAAGCGTTACATTCTTAAAACCGAGCAGAGCCAGAACCGAAATGACATAACCGAGAAAATAACTCCCGGTATCTCCCATAAATATTTTTGCCGGATGAAAATTATAAGGAAGAAAACCGAGCGTGCTTCCAAGCAGTACCGCACTGACCGTAAATACAAACAAATCATTTTCTGTCAGCGCAAGACCGGCAATCGTCATGAGAACAATGCTGGAAACACCGGCAGCCAGCCCGTCCAGTCCGTCAATCAGATTGATCGCATTGGTAATGCCCATAATCCAGAGAATGGTCAGCGGGATGCTCAGCCAGTGCAGGTAAAGCACGCCGTTAAATGGCAGATTAATATAAGTAACCGTGATTCCGCCCTCGACAATAACCAGGGCCGCAAGAAAATGAGCAACCAGTTTCACCCGCGGCGTCAAAGAGTACAAATCATCCAGAATACCTGTCAGAATAATGATCACGCTGCCCGCAAGCAGCGGCACTGTATAGCTGCTGGCCGGCCACAGAATCGCCATGCCAATCAGAAAAGCTAAATAGATTGCCAGCCCGCCCATGCGCGGCATAATTTTTTTGTGTACCTTGCGGGCATTGGGAACGTCGGTCGCACCCGCGCGAATTGCAAGCTTTTTTACAAGAGGCGTCAACCCGATTGCCGCCAGAAAACATATGACAAACGTCAAATAGACCATAGTGTCAGCCTGCCTTGTATCCAAAATTCCCGTCCGGTAAAACGCTAAAACGGTTTTCAAAGAAAAATAATCTTGTCTTGTTTTGTTCAACCGATATTATATCACATTGTAAAGAGGATACCAGTAATTTCTTAACAATCTCTTTACTTACTTTTTTGTTGATTCCCTTGACAAATCTTTCCGAATCATGCTTTGCGGCCCACAGGCTGCTTATTCCACAGAGCTCTTTGAAAACCTTTCAACAGGCCAATATCTTGGACATGCAGTCTGCATTTTTATAGGTAAAATTCAAAAAGCGATCTCTCGCCACGTGATATGACCTAACTGCTAGTTTACATTTTTTTCGGCTCATCGGCCGGACTTTGGCATTTTTTTGACTTTTCCGCCCGAGACGGGCGTCTCAGCATTTAAAGACAGACAAATACGGAGTATAAGAAAAGCTTGACAGGAACGGTTCCGTCGATGAAAATGATACAATATGAGACATGCTGAATACGGATTCATAAGAAGGGGTTCATTTTGACGAACAAGCAGCCCATCGGAAATATAAACATGAGCGTGTTCCTTTCAAAGGAAGAATTTGTTGAAACGCTTGCCTGCAAGGCTGAGGAAAAAGAAAAGCTGAATCTTTATTTTCTAAATGATCACGGGTTCAATATTGCCCAGAAGGACGCAGAATATCGGAAAATCCTGAATCGGGCCGATTATCTGCTTAACGACGGGATCGGCATAAAACTGGGCGCCAGAATATGGGGTATTCACGTTGGCGAAAATTTGAACGGCACGGATCTGATCCCTCTCTTTCTTCGTGAGTGCGAAAAGAAAGACTGGTCCGTTTATCTGCTGGGATCGACCGAAACCATTGCCGGCGAAGCGGCACAGCACCTCCGGGAAAAATACCGCCGGCTGAAGGTCGCCGGATCTCACCACGGCTATTTTCGCGGCGAGCAGGAAATCGTCCGGGCCATCAATAAGTCCGGGGCCGACGTGCTGATCGTCGGCATGGGCATGCCTCTGCAGGAAAAATTTATCGACCGCCACGATCGTGAGCTGGCACCCCGTATCCGTATCGCTGCCGGAGGCTATATTGATTTCGTTTCGGGAGAAAAGCCGCGCGCACCGAAAGTGATGCGAAAACTGAACCTCGAATGGCTTTTCCGGATGATACTTGAGCCGAAAAGGATGTGGCGGCGGAATGTGGTCGGCCATCTGCAGTTTTTTTTCAAGGTCATCCAATTAAAAAGGAAAAAACGTTTGTAAATCGGCGGCCGGCAGGAGACATAGGAGCAAAGCCCGTCCGGCTCGGTTTCATATAATTTGTCTCCGGGCCGCAGCCGATAAATCGTGCAGCCGGCTGTGCGGCCCTGTTCTCTTCGTCTTCTATGACACGAGTACTGCCGGTCCTCTTTTGAAGCTGAAATACTTGCTGCCTGATGCCGTGCAGGGGCACCAAAGCAAAAAACAATGGACCCGGCACAGCCGCTTTCTTTGCCGAACTCCGTACATGGGCATGAAGGCCGTGTAAAGTCCGGCATGATTGCCGGAAAAAAGGCTTCTTCTGCGGATCAGTTCCTATCAAAAACGGACATCAAATCTCCCCGATATGATCTTTTCGCTGCTTACAGCTTCAGATTATAAGATTGCACACGCTTTTGAACTCAGCCGGCCCCGTCGGTTTGCAGCCCCGTCCGATCTTTCCGGCGGGTAAACATGTTTATATTCAATATGGCTTTCTACGACTTCTCTGCTGCAAAATGATAGAATGATAGAGGAACGATATCATGATGAAGGAAGGATCCGTATGGACAAAAAATTTTTTATACGCAATCGCAGCAAGCTCTATGAAACACTTGAAGATCAGTCGCTGACAATCCTTTTCGCCGGCGAGGCGGCGCATCAGTCAGCGGATGAGAGCTACCCCTTCTACCCCAACCGGAACTTTTATTATATGACCGGAATTACTGAACCGAAAGTTGTTTTCGTCGCTGCCAAGTTTAATGGAGAAGTAAGCGAAACACTTTTTATCCAGCGGGCCGACCCGTGGATGGCCAGATGGTACGGAGAAACCATCACACCGGACGAAGCCAGGGAAGCTTCCGGTGTTGAAAATATTGAACTGCTCGATAAGCTGGACAGTTTCATCCGCTCGCAGTTCGACGGCCGTGTCTACAGGCATCTTTACGCGGATCTTGAGACCAAGTCATGGGAATATCCGGCCAGGCCGGCAAATAAATTCGCTGCCGATGCGGCGGTCACTTATCCTTATCTGTCGGTCCATAATCTCTATCCCGTCATCAGTGATCTTCGCGTGGTCAAGTCCCCGGAAGAGATCGAGCTGCTTCGCCGGGCCGGACAAATCACGGCGGACGGTATCAGAAATGTCCTCGCCAACGCAAAACCGGGAATGAAGGAATATGAACTGGAAGCTTATTTCAATTTTGTCCTGAAGAGCCGCGGCATTACCGAATTTGCTTTTCCGACTATTCTTGCCAGCGGCTATAATGGCACGGTGCTTCATTATTCGGCCAATACCGGCACCGCCGCGGACGGAAATCTCGTCCTGCTGGATCTGGGTGCCCAGTATCAATATTATAACGGCGATATCAGCTATACTTTCCCGGTTAACGGAAAATTCACCGACCGCCAGAAAACCATTTACGACATCGTCCTGCGCTGCAACCGGGAGGTCACAAAGAGGGTCAAACCGGGAATCGCTTTTGAAGATCTGAACGATTTTACAATCAGATTTCTTACTGAAGAGCTGCTCAGAATCGGCCTGATCCAAAAACCGGAAGAACTGCGCAAATATTACTTCCATCATGTCAGCCACTCGCTTGGACTCGACACGCATGACGTCGGCAATTACCGCGATATAAATCTCGTGCCCGGTGAAGTCATCACCAACGAACCGGGGTTGTACATTCCGGAAGAAAGCATCGGTGTCCGGATAGAGGATGACGTTCTTGTCACCGAAGACGGCTATGAGGTACTGACTGGCGGTCTTCCCCGGACTGTCGATGAAATTGAAAGTTACATGGCCGAGCACAATAAAAACCTGCAGTAAATCCATACGGTCCCAAGCGTTTTCCTTTTCGTTCCATGCTTTCCGCCGCAATCAGATAGCGTTGCGGCTTTGTGACGGTCAACGCACCACCAAAAAGGAGGAGTTTTAAATGCAATATCGTCATCTTGGAAATTCCGGACTCAAGGTCAGTGCAGTCAGCCTCGGAAGCTGGCTGACCTATGGCGGCTATGTGGCAAATGAAAATGCGGTGAACACAATTCTGAAGGCCTATGACCTCGGCATTAATTTTTTTGACACGGCCAATGTCTACATGCGCGGCGAAGCGGAAAAAGTGGTCGGCAAAGCGATTAAAGCTTTCCCGCGGGAATCAATCGTCCTCTCGACGAAGGTCTTCTTTCCCATGGGTGACGGTCCCAACGACCGCGGCCTGTCCAGAAAACATATCATGGAGCAGGCTGAAGCCAGTCTGAAGCGGCTCGATGTTGATTACGTCGATCTCTATTACTGCCACCGCTTTGATCCGGAGACGCCGATTGAAGAAACGCTGCGCGCCTTCGACGATCTGATCCACCAGGGCAAAGTAAATTATATCGGCGTCAGTGAATGGACGGCCGCTCAGATCACGGAAGCCGCACACATCGCCGACGAAAAGCTGCTGAATCATTTTGTCGCCAACCAGTCGCAGTACAGCATGCTTTACCGCAGGATTGAAAATGAGGTTATCCCCGTCAGCGCCGCCCACGGTGTCAGCCAGGTCTGCTGGTCTCCGCTTGCCCAGGGCGTCCTCACAGGAAAATATAAGTCGGTCAATGATGTCCCGGCCGGAAGTCGTGCGGCAGAACAAAGCGGATCTGTTCACCGCTTTCTGACGGCTGACAACCTGAATAAAGTCGCTCAGCTCCAGAAAGTAGCCGAAGAACTGGACATCAGTATGGCTCAGCTCGCCCTCGCCTGGATTCTTCGTCAGGATAACGTAGCGAGCACGGTCGTCGGCGCCAGCAAACCGGAACAGATTATCGACAACGCCCAATCCGCCGATATAACACTTGACAAAGAAATAATTGACAAAATTGATGCCATTTTAGCGGATTAAAGGATTTAAAAAGGCCGGATTCCCTCAGCTGGTTGAGGGGATCCGGCCTTTTTGTATGTGGTTTTTCAAGAGCAGGTCGGACTGATTTTTCGGTAATTCGGTAAACGAAAAAATTACAGCCCCGAATTCGCGAGGCTACCGGCCAAATTGCGCTTTCTTCCGGCCGAATTCGCGGGGCTATCGGCCAAATCGCGACCCCTTCCGGCCGAATTCAACTTCTGAGCTGCTATTTAATTTTTTTTATGACTTTTTTCAAGCTGCTTAAGAATTTGATCTTCCAAAAAATAGGTTCGCTGTTTGAAATTCCCGCTATATGGAAATTTATAAGAATGAAGCATTTTTCTGACGACCGAAGCTGTTAGTGACAATCGGTCCAAACAGATGTCGATAATCATTAATTGCGATTAATTGAGCAGTTCTGGACTCAAAGCCGCAAGCAGGGCAGGTCCAGACAGCCGAATGCCTGTTCATCGCTAATTTTTCACATCTTGGGCATCGTACGCCGGTAAGGATTTCTTCAGGGACAGTACCTGTTTGTTTAAAAACGTCAATTTCGAGGTCCTTGTGCTCACTTAGCAATTTTTTGGATAGATCCAGGAGTGTACTGCGGTCGACTGCGGGTCGCGGATACTGTTTTTTTAATGAGGAAATGCGAATCGGGAGAAAATCCGAAGTGCAGATGTGATTCTGCTGGTCAGCGAGATCCAGATGCAGAATCGATTTTGAGGGAATGAATACCACCTGGGTTTGAATGGGAATTCCTGTGCATCCCCGTAAAAGCAGCCACGAACTCAATTGCTCTTTGAGACGGGCATTCTGTATCATCGGATTCGGAAAAGCTTCCTCGGTCCGGTCTGTACTCCGAATCATCTGATGTTTATTGATGGTTACTCTTCCCATTATATTTTTGACTTCCAGAATGAGAAAAAAATACGGAGAGAGAACGAGAAAATCGATTTGAAAATAATGAATTCCGTCATACAGTCTCAGATTATGAAAAATCGAATATTCATCCGCGGAAAGAAAACTGAGAGGATAATCCAGTGATTTTTCTCCTTTGAACCCCGCCAGATATTTTGACATTTGCAAGTACACATCTTGTTTTTTGGAACTGTCAGGATTTAAACGCTGAAACAGAATTTCAAACTGTTTCACTTGAAACGGGATCTGAATAGGCTTAAGATACACACGGTGCCGCCTCCTTTTCCTTCGTTTACCTGCACCTAGATCTTTATCGTGATTGGTGCAGGCCGCCCGGATAACTCCGCCTCCTTTCCCTTCGTATCAATTTGGCCAAACTCTTGTATCCGCTGTTCATTTCTTCTTGAAGCGGCATTCAATACTTCATGCTGAATTGCATTCGACATCATCTTCCACAATCCTGCAAAACCCGAAATAAAACGAGCATTTTATTTTCCGGGAAATATTCTTAACCTTGAAAAATCGGCTGACTAAGTTGTTTAGCGATAAAATTAATATAACGAATATTGTGAGATATGCTAACATGTAAAGAGCAGCTGTCTCTATCAGATGAAAGGATTCGGACAATTTTAGTACTTAACGGCCTCTTCGTTTGACGGTTTTTGCGGGCCTAACGGATATCCGTTTTATAATTGAATGCTCAGATTTGAATCAGATGGTTCATTCAGAAAAAGTTTATCTTTTTACTGGCAAAAAGCAGCAGCATCTCAATTTAAGATCAAGATAAATGTTTCGAAAGAGAGGAAGAAATGTGCAAACACAAAAAATGAAAGTCGTCATTGCGCCAGACTCTTTTAAAGAATGTCTGACCGCGCTGCAAGCGGCGGATGCGATTGAAACGGGATGGCTGCGGGTCTGGCCGGAAAGTGAATGTGTTAAAGTACCGATGGCGGACGGCGGTGAAGGAACGGTCCGTTCTCTGGTCGACGCCACGGGCGGAAAGATTATAAAAAAACAGGTAACCGGCCCGGAGGGAAAACCCGTTAACGGATTCTTCGGCCTGCTCGGCGGCGGAGATACAGCGGTCATTGAAATGGCCGCTGCGGCAGGGTTGGATTGCGTTCCTCGCAATCGGCGCAATCCGCTGAAAGCAACCACTTTCGGCGTCGGAGAACTCATTCTTGTGGCACTGGACCGCGGGGTTAGCCACATTATTCTCGGGCTCGGCGGAAGTGCAACCAACGACGGCGGCTGCGGTATGGCTCAGGCGCTCGGAGCGAAGCTTCTTGATTCCAAGGGTTATACAGTCGGCCCGGGGGGTGCGGCGCTCGCCGAACTGGTTTCCATCGACTTATCGGAGCTGGACAGCAGAATAGCCAACGTGCGGTTTGACATCGCCACAGATGTCAGCAATCCGCTGACCGGCAGCAAAGGCGCTGCCGCTGTCTTTGCTCCTCAAAAGGGGGCTTCGCCGGAAGATGTGCGGATACTTGATGAAGCACTTGTGCATTTTGCTCATATCGTGAGGAAAGATCTCGATATCGAGATCGATCGGGTGCCCGGCGCGGGCGCGGCGGGCGGACTGGGGGCCGGCGCTCTCTGCTTTCTTGGAGGGACGATCTGTCCGGGAGTTGATACAGTTATTCGGGCTGCCGGGCTGGAAGAAAAAATGCAGGGAGCCTCACTGGTCATTACCGGAGAAGGAAAAATTGACGGTCAGACGCTTTTCGGCAAAACGCCGGTCGGTGTAGCACGATGTGCAAAAAAGTCGGAAATTCCTGTCATTGCGCTGGCCGGATCCTTGGCGGACGGCAGCCGAAACGTTTACCGCCACGGCGGCATTGACGCGCTGTTTTCCATTGTTCCGGGTGCTGTTTCTCTTGAGGACGCCCTTGCACATGCCGAGACCAATCTGAGTCGGACTGCGGAAAACATTGCTCTTGTTTGGCGTCTCGCTCAGCACTTCCCCAGCGCTTGAATTGTCTGCTGCTCATAAAAAGAGCGGCTCGGTGGTGAACGCGGATTGGTTTTGCTTATAAAAAAGGCCTTTTTTCCGTATTTTTTATGCTGAAAATACCCGTCAGGCAATTTTTTAAACGAGTTTTTTCAAAACCAATCAGCCAGGGGTTTGACGTTTGCCAGATACAGATTTTTACAGTTTGATTAGATCATCTGCACCCCCCAGGCAGCCATGGAAGGGCAGTCTTTCGAGCAAGATTCATGAACGTCGTGCCATGCGATTCCCCGGCCTGACATTTTAAAAAAGGCTGTTCCCGATCTGTTCGCCGGAGCCGCAGGCGTGAATCCCGGCTTCCCCCCCCCAGACAGCTTAGGGAGACAGTCTTTCGGACATGATCTGCGAACATCAAGCCATGCCTGACTCTGATACTATAAGGGAAAACTGTTTCCAATCTGTTCGAAGGAACCGCGGCGTTTTTTTTGCTTCAGGTCCGCTTCACCCCGCGGACGGGCCGGTCCTCAGATCTGCACAGATCAAATGGGCCGCAAGACTGGTTGCCCGTCCGTCCGCTGCTTTGGCTTCCCGCCTCGAGCTTTTCAACGCTGAAAGAGCAGGCAAGCCGGCCCGAGAAATCGATTATTTAGACAGGCCGAGATCACGGCCTATTGCCTTCAGCCAGATATCCTGTCCCGCCTTGCTCATTGTGTGCCCGTCCGCTGCAACGACACCGGCCCGTTTTGAACCTCCCGGCCAGTTCGGCAGATAATTGAGGGTTGCGAGGTTCTGACTTTTGACATATGTGCTGAGCTGATCGATCCGATCATTTATGTACGGCGCATTCGCCGAATAATTGGGCAGAGAAATAAAGAATGCAGCCTGAGGATACTTCAGCCTGATTTTCTCTTCAAGCAGAGCAGTAACGGAATTTGTGTCATCCGTGCTGACTTTGCCGTCATCGTTGTAGAGCAGGGGCGTATAGATAACCGCATCCGGATTGCCGTTGCTGCTTTGGAACAGGCTTTCTATCTTTGCCTGGTTCAGCTGCAGCGATGTACTCTTACCCAAATCGACCGCTGTGACTTTAAAAAACAGGCTGCCGAACGAACTGTCCAGCCGCTGCTGCAGAAGCAGGGACAAAGCCTGGACATTCTCGCTGCCGATCATTACAACCCGGACCTGTCCGTTGTTCGCCAATGCTTTCTGTGCCGCCTCCTGCATCGTTCGCGGCAGCTTCGCAATCTGAGCCTTCACTTTTTTGGCAGCGATACCGTTTGTGCCGCTCATGTCGCCTGCCGAAACAGATCCGCTCCCAATCAGCGCCGAATCGGCTTTGGCAATCCGGCCCAGCCTATGATTCCAGTAAATATTTCCGCCGACGATTGCAGCAATACAAACAATAGAGACAAGAACCAGCCAGAATTTTTTCAAATAATCCACCTTCACTATTTTCCGCCTATTTATTATCGGTCCACCTGAAAAAAGCATATAGATGACTCATGGGAAATGCAATAGTTTTTTTGAATAAATATTAAAATGATCAAAAAAATGACGGAGCGGATCCGCAGCGCCGGTACCTCGCAATGGAACCGCCTTGCCATGGATGTTTTCTATTCGGCGGTATTGGCATTCTGCTCCCTGATCACCACGATGTTGACGCGCCGGTTCATCGCCTTATGTGCCGCTGTATCATTCTTAGCGACCGGTTTGTATTCTCCATAGCCGACAAAATGGAACCGTTCCGCCGGAAGCTTGTCCTTCTGAATCAGATAATTCATGACCGTCTGTGCACGTACTCCCGAAAGTTCCCAGTTTGAGTGGAGAGGCGAGTGATTGTTTCGAAACGGTGTAGTGTCCGTATAACCCTCGACCGAGACGTCGTTCGGCACCCCGCCCAGTATACCGCCGATTTTTTGCAGGACCGGCAGGGCATTCGGCTTAAGGTCCGCTTTGCCGAGATCAAAGAGGATGCTCTCGCGCAATGTAAGCTGAATCCCTCTTGGCGTATTGGTCAGTGAGACATCCGGGCTCAGATGGTTAGCTTTAATGTATTGATTCAGCTTCAGATAAAGGGCGTCCAGCTGCTGATTATCGTTTTTCTGCTGCTTATCGGTCAGGGCATTCGATTTTTGCTGAACGGCCGTCGTCGGGCTGGTCTGTCCCTTATCGGTGGCCGGATAGCCCATATTCTGAAGAATGGTTTGTCCCTGGAAAGAAGCTTTAAGCGACGAGACCAGCGCATTGAAACGCTGATTTTCAATGGAGCTCATCGAAAACATGACGATAAAAAATACAAGCAGCAAAGTGATCAGATCGGAATAAGTAATCATCCATCTTCCCAGATCTTCATGATCATCCACTTGTTTCAAATGTCTTCTTTTATGTGTATTATGTGTGTGCGGTTTATTCATGGTTCGCGGCCTCTTGATAATTGCCTTCCGACCACTCGGATTCACTCGCGTTGCCTCTGAGCCGCTCTTCCACTTTCTCCTTATCTTCCTCGCTTAGAAAGGCAAACAGTTTTTTGCGGAGGATCAGTGTATTTTCTCCGAACTGGATCGACAGGATCCCCTCCGCCTTAATCTGCCGGATCAGCACATCTGCGGCAAGATTTGCTTTAATCTTATTGAAAATCGGCAGGAAAACAACGTTGGCTCCCGAAACCCCGTAGAGCGTCGCAATAAAGGCAACTGCGATCGCCGGTCCGAGGCTGCCCGGGTTGCTCAGAGTGCCCAGCACATGGACCAGGCCCATGACGGTACCGATAATGCCCATCGTCGGCGAAAATCCCCCGGCGGCTTCGAACATCCGTCCCATTGATAGGATCTGCCGTTCATAGAGTTCGATATCGCGGTTCAGGATATCATCGATCACGTCGGAATCAACGCCGTCGACGACCATCTGGATGCCGTTGGACATAAACGAATCTTCGCTGAATTGATCCAGTTCTCCTTCCAGGGCAAGCAGCCCTTCGCGTCTGGAAATATTGGCCAGACTGATCAGCTGTTCAATCGTGGCTCCCGTATCCGCCTTCGGTTTGACGAACGCATATTTTATGATGAACGGTAATTTTTTTAACGTTTTCCCGGGAAAACTGACGATCACGGCACCGATTGTCCCGCCGAAGACGATCAGCAGAGCGGTCACCTTAAATAATGCCACGAACGTTCCGCCTTCAAGCAAAAATCCCGCT
The DNA here is from genome assembly GCF_036598985.1 of Sporolactobacillus sp. KGMB 08714. NCBI lineage: Bacteria > Bacillati > Bacillota > Bacilli > Caryophanales > Sporolactobacillaceae > Sporolactobacillus > Sporolactobacillus sp. KGMB 08714. The sequence goes on along the minus strand of NZ_JAUUBW010000073.1, from coordinate 41,324 downwards.
AATAATGACAGCACTCCAAAAAGCAAGCCGATGACTGTAGATATTTCCATGTAGGTCAATCCCTTCAGCTCTTGCACCTTATAACCCTTTTATCGGCTATTCTTTATTTTTATTGAACCCCTCGAATTAAGAAGGTAAAAAATCATCATACACAAAATAGGCCGTTTTTCCTATTTTATTAGCAAATTACTTTTTTTACATTTTTGCTGTGAAGTTTTTTCTATGGCCTGTCGATATGATAATTAGTGGATTAATACACAGTGCACTTTTAAACAACATTTGTTAAGATGACTGATGTGTGTGGCGTTGTTTTTTAGAAAATCAGATTAATTGAGGCCGCTTTTCCCTTATATCGGGAGCTTCCTTTCCATCTGCTCTTCCGGCCGAAAATGGCCGGACCCATGAGACTGTTTCCGCCTCTTATTCGTGACCCGCCGGAAGAGCCTCCCAATCTTTATTTGGGACAATTTTTGTTGGGAGTGAACGACACCATGACTAAAGTTGTTAATGTGACAGATTTAACGGATGGCTGCATTCTTTCAAAAGATATCTTTATTAATTCATCCGTGCTTTATCGTTCCGGAACTTATGTCACTCCCGCCCTTGCTGATGACCTTTCCGAAAAAGGCGTTCAGGAGGTTTCAATTAAAAATGGGAAGACGACGGTTTTTCACAGAAACTTTCTCGAAGAGCAGGAAATGACCGCTCATCAATTGAAGGCGCTGACTGAACGGTTTCAGAACGATATGTCCGAAATAGCCGATGAACTGCGCTACGGACGGATCCTGCATGCGGAAGCATCCTATAAGTGGCTCCGCTCATTTTATCTTCGCACTTTTTCAAATCCTACGGTGGGCTTGCTGATGGACAGCCTGAAGCAGTGGGATCCGATTTGCTACATCCATTCCGTTGATGTCTTCGTGCTTTGCAGCCTGTTCATCCGGCGCCTCCATATGAAAATGCCGAAGGGCTTCATCCTCGGCTGCCTCCTTCATGATGTCGGCAAACTTTATACCCCGCGTTCTATTCTCTTAAAAACAGGCAAGTTAACGGAACGGGAGTATGAACAAATAAAAGAACATACTCTGCAGGGGTACGAACTGCTGAACAAGCTTGGATTCTCGGCCGAAACATGCAAAATCGTCCGTTCCCATCACGAGCGGCTGAACGGAAGCGGCTATCCGGATCATTATGCGGTCGCTGAACAGGACCGCGACCTGAAATCGATCGCAATAGCCGATGTCTATTCCGCGCTGACTCTGAAAAGATCCTATCGGAGCCCGATGCAGGCGACCCGTGCAATCCAGATTATTCTGAATGACTGCATGCGCAATAATCTGGACCTGAAGAGCTGTTTCGCTTTCATTAATTTTGTGCACATTTTCCCGCCGGCAACCCAGGTCCTGCTTACGAACGGCAAGGTCGGAACAGTGGTGCTCAACCGCAACGGCTCGGAAATTCTGCCGAAAATCAAACTTCAGGAGCGCAATCGCGTGATCCAGCTTCCCAGCGACTTGTCGCTGACCGTAAAAAGCGTGATCGGCTGGGACAGCAAGGAAATCTTGATGCAGGAAAAGCAGAACTGGAGCGACTATATACAAAATATCATTGACGGCAATGCACTGAAGGCACTCGATCTGCTTGATGCACTGTCCGACAGTAAGCGGATTGAAAATGTCTTTATTGATCTGTTTGAACGTTCAATGAATGAGATTGAAAAACGTACCGATTTAAAACCTGTCGATCTGTCGATTGCCCGGACGACAACTATGTCGCTGCTCAACTGGAAAATGCTCAAATTACTGCAGGATCGTAAAGTGGAGATGGGCGAAGCCGTTACCGCCAATTTTGACTCGGCCAACGAACAGCTGCCGATGAAGATGATTAACGATCTTTTCGCCATTAACGGCTGGAAAACATATTTTATCGGAGAAAATGCGAACCTTGCGATGATCGGCGATCTGATCGAGCGCAAAAAAGCAGGCTATCTTGCAGTGTCTCTGACTGAAGAAGCACACATGTTCAAGGTGTTCAACATGCTGAATGTGCTCAGAAAAGCGCACCCGGAGCTCATTATTTTCGTCCATGGAGCGGGGGCTCATCTGATCGACGATATATCCATCCGCGGAATCATGACCAGCAGCGATCTTTCCGAATTCGTCGTTAATTTAAGGAGGCTGTTCCAGCTTAAGGCGGCAGGGTGCAAAAAAAGCTGAGCAATCAATAAGGATCAAGCCGTTAAAAAATGTATTATAAGTGAAGGCCGGAGAAAAAATGACTTTTTCTATCCGGAATGGCTGCGCGGATCCCTTTTCTATAAAGGAAATCCACGCTTTTAATTTACTATCATGAAACGGGTTCCGCATGCCGCCGCGCTCATGATCGGCCCGTCCCGGCTCTCCGAAAACAGCCGTCAGTTAATAAGGCGCCTGCTTCGTGATTGAATAAAAGAATACAGATATTCCTTTGACTCATTGGTCACTTGTGCCGTGCATTGATGATCGGCCCGTCCTGCAGCAATCTATTCTCTTGAAAGGCGCTATCATTTCCGCGATCGATAAACTTCCTGCAGCGGCGGATGAATCAGGCACAATCCCGTAATCAGCAGTTCGCGTGAGGCAAGCACGGCGCTGCGCACCGGCTGTTTCGAGCCAGGAGCTGGCCGGAAACCTTGCCCAATCCGCACTTATTGATTTCAGCCCGCGTACTGTCGATTCTTTGGCCATTACTTGTCGCGTTTCCGACCTTTCCTAATGATAAGCGGCAATCTACTACCGCTTCCCGCTATGATTCAGATGAACAAGCGGCAGGCCGGAAAAAAAGAGCGGGCGCTTCCGGAATTTAACACCCGCCCACATATGAAATGATCTTTTCAGCCGGCTATATCGCCCTTCGGAAAAATGGGGCGTCTTTCACGCATTCATGTTACATCCCGACCAGACATATGGCTGCGGGGAAAAGAAACGCCTGAATCGCTGAATGCCGGACCCGGATCTATTTTGTATTTCGGAAACTCTTCCGGCCCGGATCGCCTGTATCTAAAAGGCCCGGCAGAAAATTGATCTGCCGGACCTGACTTCATATGTTGTATATCTTCAGAAATCCATCCGATCAGCCGATAACTTCAATCTTGTCTTTGCCGCCGAATTTTTCATACCAAGGTGTCGCGTTTTCAGCAAGAATCTCATTCAATTCTTCAACATTCTTTTTGCCCTGGGACTGGAGCCATTCGATGGCACCCTTTTCGCCGTTCTTACCGTAGGCTTCTACGCCGTCGCGCCAGGTTGCGCGGCCGCAAAGAACACCGTTATATTTTGAGCCTGCATCGTGAGCGAAAACAAGCGTCTTCTGGAACAGTTCCGTCGATACGCCCGCGCTCAGCCAAATGTAAGGAATTGTCGTTTCTTTGTCAACCTGACGGAAGTATGCTTGGGCTTCTTCCGCAGAATATACGGCTTCGTTTTCGCCGACACCTTCAACACGGCTCATGTCTACCGGCACTTCAAGCTTCAGTACGTCAATGCCGTACCGTTCCTGCGTGAAGACTTTGATCGATTCCAGGACTTTGTGCGGTTTAACTTTTGCAAATTCAGCCTTGTCCTTGATCGCTTCATCATAGGTGACAATTTCGAAGAAAAACGGAATATCTTCCGCTTTGCATTCGGAACCAACCCGTTCAACAAAGGCTTTTTTGATGTCATTGATTTCGTCCGGTTCATCCGGATCGAAGTAAAGGAGTACCTTGACCGCATCGCCGCCGTTTTCCTTGATCCGTTTTGCCGACCAGTTAGGAAGAAGATCGGGAATGCGGCCCGGAGTGGTTGCATCATAGCCTGTCTTTTCATAAGACGTCAGCAAGCCGCAGTTTGCATCACGTTTTTTGCCTGCCGGAATGCCGTATTCCGGATCCAGCAGAATTGCACTTGTATAAGGAGTCAGTTCTTGAGATACAAGCGTTTTGAAATCCTGAAGTTCTTCAGTCGTTGCGTCGGTACCCTTCGCTGCACCGATCATCCTTTTCAAAGAACCACGTTGATCAATAGCAAGAGCGGCAATAACACCCTTGTCGTTGGACAGCTTTTCAAGAAACTGAAACTTGCCCTTTTGCAGTTTAACCATTACCTATTCCTCCAAGCTAGAATTTTGGACATGAAACGGCCCATTACAGTACAATCGGCAAGCGCACCTAAACCGTTGAGACCGCCGCCTGCCGTCTTTCCTTCACAATTTTCATTTTACGTCACATTCCGTCAGAAAGTCAATTTGCCCTTTGCGATATTACTGTGAACAACACACAGGATCCCGTCTCAAAATAACGCCCTTCAAGACGGGCCGGACGGCTGTTTCCCCATTTGCGCCCGGTTTTATACGGGCCGGAAGGACAAAAGACGGGTCGAATTTATTTCATATATTGTCCAAAAAAAGATGATATTTTTTTCATGCCAACCCGTCATGGAACCGGACTTTGCTCTTTGCAATTTAGAAATAATTTTTTATTTTAGAACCATTTTTCGAAAGGGAACCTTATATAATAAGCGCAGGAGGTGTTTCTTTGGATAAAATGAAGTATTTTAATCTGAATGAAGTTCTGGAAAATGACCTGTTTACGGAATGGGAACTTGCAGGCTGCCGACGCTTCGCAATGGATGCATTGGAACCGGCTGGCGCGCTTGACGATGACGGCATTTATCAGATGGTTTACAAAATTAAAGATGAAGCAACTAGGCGTCTTTTACTTTCTGCATGGCCAAGATGCGAATGGATGAGAAAATCCGAATTTGCCGGCGAGTAAAACAGTAGGCTTTAATATAGGTTTCAGTCACTTCGATGATTCGGACATACCGCTGGGTCAGTGCGCCGCTCCTCGCCTGGTAGATAATTTCAACAATATCGCCTGTCTTCACGTTAATCCCTCCCTCTTCTTATTATATACGAATATTTGTTCTGATTGAACTGGAAAATAAAACATACGTTCGCTGAAATAGTCAAATCAGCCCGCTAACACATAAAGGATCCGGCATACACGGAACAAATGCCCCCGATTCATCGGCAAAGATGTTTCACAAGAATGCTTCGGAATATTTCATGATGATAATGACGGAATGATCACCCGCAGTTTCGGCCGGCACTGCGGTCTTTACCTACAAATGGCCGGGAAGCCCTGACTATCAGGGCCTCCCGGCCGCAGAAAATAACAAAAACTCATGCCCCCCTTGCGAACATGAGTTTCAGATATTTCAATCGGCGCCGCTCACGGCATCCGATTAATTATACCGCTTCTCTTGTTGTAGCTTTGTGTGATATCGATCCCACCAAACAGCACCCGCCGCAGTAATCAGGATACACGCTGTACCAAACACACCTACGATCATCTTGATCACACTCCTCGTGTATTGATAGCGCTTTCACACCTATATTATACTTCTCGGAGCCCGTATGACACAAGTCGGAAATTTATCATTCCGGCTTCTTTTTGAAAAGAATATTTGCCCATGCCGGGCGAAAAAAAAACGCCGTACGGCGCAATCTGCATTTTGATTTCTATTAAGTAACGACAAAGAAGCGCGAATCCGCCCCGAAAGCCGGAACAGTCGAATCGAAGCCGATGCAGCGAATTAGGCGATCATTGGCCGGTAAATGTCTGATAGAGCAAAAAGATATTCAGCGCAATGACGACGGCGGCCACCATCCAGGCGAGCACGGTCGTGATCTTTCGGTTAACCAGATTCCCCATGAGCTGCTTATTGTTTGTAAAAATGACAAGCGGAATAATTGCCAGCGCGATTCCGAACGACAGGACAACCTGGCTAATAACCAGCGCGCTCGTCGCATTTGCCCCGGAAATAATCACGGCCAGCGGCGGAATCATCGAACAAACCCGGCGCAGAAAAACCGGAATACGTTTGTGAATAAAGCCCTGCATCATAATGTCGCCGGCCAGCGTGCCGACCGAAGAGCTCGACAGCCCGGCGGCAAGGAGGCCGACACCGAACAGGATCGCCGCGCCCGGTGCAATAAGAGCGCCGAATTGCTGATAGGCCACACTCAGGTCGGAAATGACGATGTGTCCGTAAAACGTTGATGCGGCAACGGCAAGCATAATCGCATTAATCACACCGGCTATCACCATGGCAATCAGGATATCAACCAGTTCAAAGTGAAAAATTCTTTTCCTTTCTTCCGGCGTCCGGCCAATGACTCTTTTCGATGTCAAGCCCGAGTGCATATAGATGGCGTGGGGCATCACGGTTGCCCCCAGGATGCCGGCAGCAAGCAAAATACTGTTCGTTCCCTGAAAACGCGGCACAAATCCGGCCATCAGCGGAGCCAGTGCAGGCGCTGAGAACACGATTTCACAGCTGAAAGCAATGACAATGATGAAAACCATGGATGCGATAGCCATTTCAAGAGAGCGGTAACCTCTGACCTGAAAAGCAAGGATTAAAATGGTACAGAAGCCGGTCAGGATCGCCGCCGGCAGGATCGGGATACCGAAAACAAGATTGAATCCGACGGCGGCGCCGATGAACTCGGCCAAATCAGTTGCCATAACCATAATTTCGCCCTGGATCCAGTAAAAGATCGATACGCCTCTCGGCCAGCGGTCACGCAGAATTTCAGGCAGATTATATCCGGTGGCAATTCCGATCTTGGCCGACAGCGTCTGAATCAGAATGGCCATCAAATTAGAAAGGATCACGACCCACAGAAGCAAGTATCCATACTGCGAACCGCTCTGAATATTGGTCGCATAGTTGCCCGGATCGATATAGGCAACGGCGGCGATGAACGCCGGGCCAATAAACGGCAGCAGTTTTTTCCATCCTTTCGCATCCCCGATGACTTTCTGCAGCGATTGCGACCGGTCGTTTCCGCCATCCGGCGGTGCGCCGTTCAGAATCTTACTTCCTTCTGCCAGCGGGACGGGCATTCGCCCATCACTTCGTTCCGGCATTCAATCATCTCCTATTCGCTTGGTGAATATTTGTTTCCCTAATGCAACACATCCGCTAAAAACAACATACGCTATTTATGTATAAATTGCAACTGAAAAACTGTAAAATTAATTTCACTTTTACATTAAAACGCTTTCATATTTTTTGCGATCCGCGGTAAAGTTTCCGAACAATAATAAAGAACCGATGCGAAAAGGAACGCCGATTTTTCTTGGGATACCGGCTAATTTTATAACCCGGAACGGCGGACGCGGACCGAAACGGAAGGCATTTATGACGCAAGCCGCCCGTTTGCAGCACGCCGGCATGAATCAGCCCTAAGACAAGATGCACCGGCCAAGATCGATATCTTTTCCCTGCCTGTCCAACAAAAGCGCCGACCGGAAACCGTGTTCAACGTCGCCCGCCCCCTTTCTTCGGGAGCCGGATCCAAAGCATATAAAGAATAATAGCAACACAGAGTATGCCGAAGAACGGGTAGAGCGTCCGAATCAGGGATCCGTACCCTGCCTGGCTGATCAGGAACGCACCGGCAAACAGAATCAGCATAGCCGTGCGGATATTGGAAATTAAAGGGAATGTGCTGCGCAGCTGACGCGCCAGACCAAAAATGTTTCCAATAAATGTGGTCAGAATTTCACCAAAGACGACTGCAGCAAATCCGGCATGAATGAGAGGACCGAAATGCCTGACGATTTCAGCCATCGGCATCTCGAATCCGTGGGACTCAGGGGAACCGAGCAGAAGAAAATGGATCAGGATCAGGATCAGACCGAGGCCCGTCCCGCCAAGTATGCCGCCGAACCAGAGTACCGACTCATCTTCAGTTTCCTTGGCGAGCGGAACAAGAACGACGAGTGCAGTCAATATATTGAAGGAAGCATAGCTGACGGCGGCGGGGACCCATCTGATATTTCCAGGCAGCCAGACCGCATTCGGGACCATACCGCGTCCGAGAAAAACAGCCAGCACAAAAGCCGCCAGCATCGGTACGACGAGTGTATTGATCAGCAGGAGGCCGCGGATTCCTTTTGATAAGAAAAGAAAACCGACTGCCAATGCCAGTACAATGCCAATCTGCCTGTGCCAGCCAAGCTGCTCCTGAAAGACGGCACCGGCACCGGCAAGCATGACACCGGTGATTCCGAGAATCACAAAGAAGATAAGCGCCTGTATAGCCGTTCCCAGCCGATCGCCGAAGATATGTATGACCAATTCGTTAAAAGAATAGGCACCGATCCGCCGGGCATAGATCATCATCTTAGTGCCTGCCAGCGTGATCACGATTCCGCTTAAAACTGCACCCAGCGTCCCATTGTCCTGATATTGGGTAAAAAACTGCACGATTTCCTTGCCGGATGCAAAACCCGCACCGACAATCGTCCCAATAAACGCAGAAGCCACCTGGAGAACACGGATTATCTTTTTTATCATTCAGCACACTCCCTGACTCCGTATTTCGTCGGCTTTATCGTCCGCGTTTATGCACGCCGCCCGCTCCGAAGCCCCTTTTCCACTCTATGCGGCACTTGTCCGGGTCATGCCGGGCCTGTCCCCCAACCGGCCCGGCCGGGAAACAGCCAAAAAAAAAACAGACCGGCGCAATACTTATTGTATCGCGCCGGATCTTTTAACGATTAATATACCCAGACTGCGCCAATGATGATTAAGAGAATGAAAAGCACAACAATCAGCGCAAATCCTGAACCGTATCCATATCCAACTGAGGCACCCATGCGCTTCATCACCTCCATGTCAATTTCCCTATCATCCTATGCAAACGCTTGGATTCGGACCGCCCGAATTTTAAATTTGCTTCATTTTTTCCCGATCGTTTTTAGCAGGGAATGGGCGGCAAGTCCCCTATGTGCAGGCTGTTTTCCGAAGGATGGCCGCCTTCATTGAAGAGGGAGCGGGTCGTTTCCCCGAGTTGGCTATGATAAAATGAAATTTGGCAGCTTGTGTTAAAAAGAGCGGAAATATTTTTTTAGAACAGAACAGGAGACCGGAATTCTTCAGAAGGCATGCTTCCTGACGGTTTCAGGCAGCGTACGGTCTCTGCATAAAAAGATTTTTTCGCGGCTTTTTGCACACATTTTGGAATACTGATTTTCCGGGAGGGTTTTACATGGATCATTTCGAGAAACTGCTTGACAATTACGCCGCTATCGCCGTCACGATCGGGCTGAATGTTCAGAGGGGACAGGACGTCATGATTTTTGCTCCCGTCGAAGCTCCCGATTTCACACGGAAAGCGGTGCGAAAGGCCTATGAGGCCGGTGCAGAAAATGTCTACGTCGAGTGGTCGGACGAGGCAGTGACGCGAACAATGTTTGACCTGGCACCGGATCAGGCGTTTGAAAAATATCCCGAATGGCGCGCCGATACGTACCGTGAACTGGCAGACAGCAATGCCGCTTTCCTTTATATCTATTCACCTAACCCGGAATTGTTGAAGGGCATTGATCCGGAGCGCGTGGCCCTGAGCCGGAAGACAGCCTCCGCCGCAAACAAAAAATTTACCGACGCCAAGATCAGTGCGACGGTCAGCTGGACAATCGTCTCCGTTCCGACCGAGGCCTGGTCCGCAAAAATCTTCCCCGATCTCGGCAGGAAGGAACGGATTGAAGCACTTTGGAAACAGATTTTTACAATCACCCGCACGGACAGGGACAACCCGGAACAGGCCTGGAAAGAGCACATCCAGGCACTGGCGGACAAACTGGACTATTTTAATGAAAAGCGGTTCCGAAAGCTGTATTATAAGGCGCCGGGGACGGATCTGACCATTGAACTTCCTTCCGGGCACCTGTGGGCGGGCGGCGGCATGACAAACGGCAGGGGGACGCCCTTCCAGCCGAACATTCCGACCGAAGAAATATTTACCATGCCGCTGAAAACGGGGGTCAACGGTACGGTGGCGAGCACGAAACCGCTGAACAATGACGGCAATCTGATCGATCATTTTTCTCTTAAATTCCGGAACGGACGAATCGTTGATTCCGCTGCCGAAAGGGGTGGCGAAGCACTTAGAAAAATTATCGAAACCGACGAGGGTTCTCATTATCTCGGCGAGGTTTCACTTGTCCCTCATCACTCGCCGATTTCGGAAACCAACCTGATTTTCTACAATACGCTTTTCGATGAAAATGCATCCTGCCACCTGGCGATCGGGGCATCATTCCCCTTCAACTATCGGGGCGGCCGGCAGATGAGCAAAGAAGCGCTTGCCGAAGCAGGTGCCAACGCCAGCCTGGCCCATGTCGATTTCATGATCGGCTCCGATCAGCTGGATATCGACGGCGAAACAGCGGACGGGCGGCGCATTCCTATTTTCAGGAAGGGAAACTGGACCATCTAGAACAGGATGAATCTCAAAACAACCAATAACGAAAGAGGACGTCCGGAAACCGAAACATCGATTTCAAGACGCCCTCTTTAATTTCATGATACGTGATACGGATCATCCATCGATTTGAGCACTCAGTCTATTCCTGATTCGTTAAGAACGGTTCTTGTTTAATGAATGCCTGTTTTCCAGGCAAAACACGGCCGTCTTCCCTATCCCTTCAGATCTTAAACTGTCCGATCGCTTTCCGCATCAGTCCGGCCTGCTGATCCAGATCGCCCGCCAGTTTATTGAGCTCTTCCATGGCAGCATTCTCCTCTTCAACAGAAGCGCTGACTTCTTCCGTACCGGCCGCCGTTTCTTCACTGGTCGAGGCAATCATCTGCGATCCTTCGCTGATCTGTTCAATATTGGCCTCCGTCTTGCGGATGGCGCCCGCAATGGCCTGAATACCTTTAACGTTCGTTTCAATCGTCCGATCGATTTCCCTGAACGCCCGGTTCGTCTCCTCGACCGCCGCACTCTGCATCTGTACCATCCTGCCCGTCTCCTCGCACAGTTCAACGGCATGATTTGTCTGCTCATTCATTTCTTTGACCATTTCCGTCACGTGTTTCAGCGACTGATTGGTTTGCCGGGCGAGTTGGCGGATTTCGCCGGCGACAACGGCAAAGCCTTTTCCATGTTCGCCTGCGTGCGCGGCCTCGATACTGGCGTTCAGCGACAGCAGATTAGTCCTTCTGGCGATGCCGCCGAGCACATCGACAATTTCGTTAATGCCGGCGATCTGCTTCTCAAGCTGCGATACAGCCTGAATGATCTGCCCGGTTGTATCGGACGATGCCTTGGACTGAACCGACAGATGTTTCAGCTTCTCTTCGCCTTCCTTTGATGACGCGGCCATCTGATTCGCTCCGAGAAGAACTTCTTTGCTTCTTGCATCCATTTTTCTGACCGCATCAACGAGCGACTGCAGAGAGGACAGATTCCCTTCAATGGATTTCGACTGATCGGAGGCGCCCCTTGCTATTTCATTGACGGTTGCACTGATTTCATTCGTCGCTGCCGTATTCTCTTCCACACTCGCGACCAGCGTCTGCGAAGCACCCATGATCCGGCGCGACACCTCATTCATCTTTTCGAAGGCTTCTCTGTTCACCCTGGCCATTTGATTTATGCTTCCTGTCAGTTCAGCCAGTTCATCACTTCCCTTTACAGGAATGGATACAGTAAGATCTCCGTTTTCAATCCGTTTGGCAGTTTCCTCGATTTTTCTGATGCGGGCGATCATTTTTTTCAACAGATAATCCGTAAGCCAAATGGCAACGATCAAAATAATCAGCACAATCAGTGCCGACGGCAGAGCGATCAGATTGGCCTTATTTGAAATTTCGCTCTTATCGATAACACCAAGGAGCGTCCAACCGGTCGTTTGATTTTTTTCAAAACAGATCAGTTTTTGCCTGCCGTCGATTGTCGCGTAAAACATGCCGCTCCGGCCCATCGTATTCATTTTCTGATAAAACGACTGTTTCCGGACGTTCGCACCGATCTCATTATTCTTCGGGGCCGATATATATGTACCGGACTTGTCAAGTAAAGCCGCATAACCTGAATTCCCGAATTTCGTCCCGCGGATCTGATTGACGATCGTCTGCAGGAAAAAATCAAGTTTGACGACGCCCTTCACCTTTCCGTGATCCATGACTGCCTCGGCGACACTGACGATACTCTGCTGCGTGACATTGTCGGCATAGGGGTTGGTCCAGACGAACCGGCCCTTTCCCTGCGCCCCGAGCCTGTACCAGGAATCTTTGGTCGGGTCATAATTTTTATCGTAAAAATAAAGCGGAGCACGGATCACCGTTTTGTCGGCCGAAGCAAATGTAAGCGCTTGATAAAGTTTGTTGGAGGAAATGACATTCTGAAAATCCTGATTAATCGCATCGGCATTGGCTTTGGGATCGGCCAGTCTGTCGCTCAGCGCAGCCTGGCCGGTCACCGCCTGGGCATCATTGAATATTGTCGAAAAATTCGCATTGACTGTTTTCAGCTGGGTCATCGTCGATTGCGCCAGGTCATTCGTCGTCGTTGTCAGCCCATAAAAATAACTGAACACTGCTCCGGAAAGGCCGAAAATCACAATGACCGTGACAAAAGGAAAAAGCAGCTGTTTTCTCAGGCTGAAATTGAGAAACTGCCCGGAAGGCACATGCTTTCCGAAAAACGAATGCCCGGAATTCTTCCCGCCTTTTGATAAAAAGCCTGCGGCTCCCCCGCTTGTTCTTTTCCCATTTTCGGATCGGGTTTCCCCGCCTCCCGCACTTTCCGGCTGCTTCTTTTTAAAGGGTTCTCTGTCTTTCTTCATGCTTTTTCCCCCACTCTTCTCCGCTTCTTCTATGTATTTTCTTAAATATCGGAAAATAAAGTAACTGTCTCAGCCGCATAGACAGGCTGAGACTGATTGATCATGAAAGCTTATATTTCTTCAAATCCTTGCGAAGAGCCGCAGCATCGTTCTCAAGATTCGCCGCCAGCCGGGACAGCTGTTCCAGGCCCGCCGTCTGCTCCTCTATCGAAGCCGTCACTTCTTCGGTACCGGCAGCCGTTTGCTCGCTGATCTCGGTCATTCCGTCGATATTTTTCTTCACGACCTTATTTTCTTTCAGCATATCGCCGACCGATGCAACGATGCTGGCAATCCGCTCATTGTTGCTGTTCACTGCCTGCGTAATGTTTTTTGCCGCTTTTTCAAAATTGCTGACAACGACATACTGCTCCTCCAGTACCCTGCTCGTATTTCCGGCAAAAGTTACTGTATTCTCCGTATCTTTCTGAATGCCTGCAAGCAGATCGGAAATCTCCTGCAGCGCGCTATCGGTCTGATCGGACAGCTTCCGGACCTCGTCGGCGACAACGGCGAATCCTTTTCCCTGCTCACCTGCGCGGGCCGCTTCAATAGCCGCATTAAGCGCAAGCAGATTGGTCTGAGAGGCTATTTCGGAAATCGTTTCCAGTATTTTGCCGACATTTTTTGTACGGCCGTCAAGTGAAGAAATCGCATCAATAATATCGGCAGTCGCAGCCGTCGTCCGTTCCGAATGGCTCCGCAATTTGGCGACGGACTGTACGTTGCTTTCCGATATCCCAATCAACTCTTCCGCGCCCTTTTTCATCAGCTCGGTTTGTCCGGCGATATCTTCCATTTTCTGATCAATCACATCGGCAGCCTCTTTATTTTTATTCATCAATTCAGCCTGATTGGAGGCTCCGGCCGCAATTTCCGACATCGTCGAACCCACTTCATTGGAAGAAGCCGTATTCTCTTCAACGCTGGCAACTAAAGTCTGCGATGCATCGCCCACTTTTTCTGAAACATGCGTGATGTTCTCAATCATCTGGCGGTTCACATCGATCATATGATTGATGCCGGCCGCAAGAGCGCTGAACTCATCGCTTCCCTGATCATCAACCCGTACGCTCAGATCGCCGTTTTTCACTTCTTCCAGAGCCTGTCTCAGATGGTCGATTCTTTTTGAATAGAAAGCCGCAATGAAGTATGAAGAAAAAAATCCCAGCACCAGCACAATCAGCAGCAGTACGACCACCGGAAGCACGCCGAAGGAGCGTCCCAGGATATAAGTAAAGATAACCGTCAAAATAATCAGCATTGAAAACGGCAGCGCAAACCTCGCCTGCAGGCCCAGATCCATTCTTCCCTGGCGGGATCCCGCCTTTTTGTCTTTTACAGCCATGACTCATCCGTCCTTTCCGAACTCGGCCGGAACCGTGATTCATCTGTCTATACTTTCACGATTCCGGTTTTACCCATTTACTTTATCGGCGATCCAGCTGAAAAAGTTAACGGTATGCCTCGATTAAACATGGATGGGCCTGGCCGGGATCCATTCGGGCGCTGTCCGGCGAAACCCCGGATCCCGGCATATCTCCGGCCACAATTGTCGGACGGTATATACGGTATATAGTTAATAGAACGAACAGCGGTCGTACTGTTCTATTTGGCAAACAGGCCGCCGCTTTTTTATTTGGAGCACGCCCTTTGACAAAATGGCGGCGGCTTGATATTTTCAAATTGAAGGGGGAATCACTCATGACACTGCTGGCCAATCGCCAAGGTTTCCGACTGACGGATCCTCACGGAACAATGGATATTAATAAAGAAGGCGATTTCACACCGGGCGATCTGCTGGAAACGGCGATCGGCGCGTGCAGCGGCCTTGTATTCAAGAGACTGCTGGCAAACCGCGGCATCGATTACGGCGAACTGAGGATCGAGACCGAACGCGAGACCGCTAAGGAAAAGCCGGAGCCGATCACAAAAGTCGGTGTTCATTTCACCATTAAGGGAAACGGCCTCGATGAAAAGCTGCTTCGCAGACTGTTCACCCATGTTTATCCGAACTGCACCATCGCCCAGTCAGTCAAAGGAGCGATCGAAGTCGCAGAAACACTCACTATTGAGCAGACAGCGGATGCCGCGGAATAAACGGCCTTGTCTCAGGCAGCCCATCTGACGGGTCCGGCTTCGTATCCAAGACAAGCGGTTCGATAAAATGTACGATTCAGAGAAACTGCAGAATAAAAGAGAAAACGGAATAAAAAGGGAGTGGAAACGTTCCCTTTTTTATTTTGGGCACTGAGGGCAGAGCGTCCTTCAGAGAAAAACGCCTGCCTGTTTTCTGCATATTCGCACTTATTGATTCTTTGCAGGTTACTGCCGATTCTGCAGCCGTTATTGTAGATTTCAATGAATTGACTGGTGATTTCGGAAAATTTATTCCTATTTTGAGATCAATTGCTGCCGTTAAAAGCAGGCATTTTATTAAATCCTGATCGGCCTCCCGAAAAAAGCAACCAGCATTCAGCTTTTTTCCTGTTCATCCATTCTTTTATCACTCTTCCGTGACACGTTTCTGCTTTAAAACTTACATCGGCTCTAACTTGCAAAAAGGCATCTGCCCCGGCCTGACGCTGAGACAGATACCTTTTTATTGTATCGTGATTTTCTCGTTGACACCTGACTATGGCTCGGGCAATGCGGGCATCCGTAAAAACACGGCGCCGTCAAAGAGGCCGGCCGGATTTTAAACAAGGCGCTGGCGAAAAATCAAAATGATTACCGTTTAACTGTTTGCTTCTATTGCAGCATATACAATCTGCCTTTGAATTATTTTTTAAAACAGCGGTTATTTAAGAGCCTTAAGCATTTGAGATTCAAAATAAAAAGCGGGAGAAAATTCAGACGAAAAAACAGAGGGTTCGGGGAAAACCCAAGGATGGAGAATACAGGATTGATGAAGGCAGAGATTTATACTTTTGCCTTTCGCTTGATCTTCTGGACTTCCGAGCGTGTCGTCCACGTATCCTCGCGAAGCAGATCGATCTGGTCGGTCAGACGGTCGCGCAGATCATCGATTCTCTGGTTCGTTTTCTTTTGTTCAAGCTTTACCTGTCCAAGTTCCTTGTGTATGGAATCGATGTCGCCGTGCATCGAATCTATTTCCTCACGCATCGTATCCATATCGCTGCGCATTGAGTCAATGTCGCCGCGCATCGAGTCAATGTCACCGCGCATCGAGTCAATGTCACTGCGCATCGAGTCAATGTCACCGCGCATCGTATCCATATCGCTGCGCATCGAGTCAATGTCGCCGCGCATCGAGTCAATGTCGCCGCGCATCGAGTCAATGTCGCCGCGCATCGAGTTAATGTCGCTGCGTATGGAGTCAACATCCTCGCTCATTTCCTTGACATGTCCATCCAGTTCCTTAATCGCCTGCATCAGCATTTGCGATTCACTGCTCATTTTCCATCATCTCCTTTATACAGGCAATTATATCAGTCGCACGCAGATTCCGGCAAGCAAATTTTAAGGACAGGCTGCCGCCGGCGATGATGATATAATCAGGCAACGCCTGACGGCTTTCTGTCCATGGAATCATGCATAAAATCGCTTCTTCGATGAAAGAATAACGTATCCGACAGCTTTAAAAAGGAGAGGTCTCATGGTTAATAAAGAGCAGGAATTCAAGCGCCAGTTCAAATCCCGGGAAAACAGCGGCGAACACCGGAACGGCCGGCTTGCCCAGGAAAAAAATCATCATTCGGACGGCAGCGGCGTGCCCAATGAATACGTCAGCAAAAAAGAAGAGGACACTGACATTCCGGATTAAGCAGTGATTATTCGAAACGGTCAGATCCGGGAGGCCCTTTCATAATCGGCAGCCCGGATTTTTTGCGGGACCATGCCCCCTCCTGTTGCCCATAAGAGAAAAGTTGCGTCGGCGGTCTTTTCAGTCAGATGGTGGATGTGCAGATAATGTTTCCCGAATTCCGTACCGAGAAGCATCTGGCCCGGCGATTCCGGCAGCGGCCGACGGTTCGATCCAATGCCTTTCCGTATCGGCGAGCCCCTTCTGCAGCTGAAAAAGGCGGCGGTCGCAGACGGTCAGGCAGCCCGATATCAGGTGCCCCGCCGCTTTTCCGGCAAACGCGGACGTTTTCGGCACGGCGAGCCCGTCCGCAGCCGTACGGTTATCCAGTCCGAAATCTATCACCGAAACCCGGTCGTACAGTCCGGTCAGCAGCCCAAGCAGAAAGCTTGGCGAGTGCGTCGGCTCGACAAAAAAGGCGTGAACGTTTTCTCCGAATGCTTGCTTCAGGCCGAATGTCACTCCGCCCGGGGCACCGCCGACTCCGCACGGAAGGAAAACAAACAGCGGATGCCCGCCGTCAACAGCAATTCCGGCCTTCTGAAACTGTTTCTTCAGCCGATCGCCGGCCGTCGCGTAGCCGACAAACAGATCTTTTGAATGCTCATCATCGATAAAATGACAGCGGCGGTTGCTTGCCGCCTGTCTGCGCCCCGCTTCGACGGCTGTGCTGTAATCGGCTTCATACTCTCTGACCTCCGCTCCCTTTTCACGCAGCAGATCCTTTTTCCACTGCCGGGCATCGCGCGACATATGCACGGTCGTATGAAAGCCGAGTTTCGCCGCCATGATGCCGATGCTCAGGCCAAGATTGCCTGTCGAACCGACAGCAATCGCATAGTCTGAAAAAAATGCCTTGAAAGAATCATCTGCAAGAACCGCGTAATCATCCGACTCTTTCAACAAACCGCAGCCGATCGCCAACCGTTCGGCCGTTTTCAGCACCTCATAAATCCCGCCGCGCGCCTTGATCGATCCGGAAATCGGCAGCTCGCTGTCCGCCTTCATCATCAGCCGTCCGGGAATCGGTACAGACGACGAAGCCTGCAAAAATTCCTTCATCCGCGGAACTGAATAAAGCGGCGATTCAATCAGGCCGTTCGCACTCGCCGTCTCGGGAAAAGCCTTTCTAATATATGGGGCAAAACGGACCCATCGCCGCTCGGCGTCGGCCACGTCCGCCGCTGTAACGGCTATTGAAGCGGGCGTCCTCCCATATCCCGGATTCAGCCACAGCAACTCATCCATCGCCGCAATCTTCCGGATGAGCGGAAAGCGGCTCGCCCATTTATCCATCGTCTTGCCGTTCATGATCCGGCCCATTGAATCACTCCTTAATCGGTATCCGGCTTTACAGCACCGTCAGATAGATCCATCGTCATCGCAGCCGCTCACTCAAAGCAGGCCCATCCCCGTTTTCCGTTCAGACCTTATTGTGTATGAAGTACAGCGGGGCGTCCCACCAGACTCGGCCCATCTCCCGGACCGGAGCACAGCGCCATCCCCATTTCGAAGATGGGCGCTCAACATCCGCGGCTGCCCGCCTCCAGGCAAAAAAACAGCCGAACGGCACTTGACGGCCGCAGCATGGCAAGAAGCGCTTGCGCGAATTCGGCCATGATCGCTCCGGATCGGAGGCTCTCTGCTCTGAAAATCCCTGAGAATCAGATGAAGCATCCGGCAAAATTTTTTCTGCGGCTGCCCGTCTTGCTATTCCGGGCGGGTTTATTTCGCATCTTTTACTATAGCATCGATCGTGCATTTTTTCCCGTGTCCGGCCGGATTCCTTTTCATTAAGAATAAAGCGGCCGTCCCATCCCTCGAGAAATATCGCATGCATAAATGAGCTCTATTTCAACAACTCCGATCGTTTTTTCGCCCGGCCGCATCAATTTTCCTCCATCATTTTCCCCTGCTCATTCTTCATCTTGTCACAAATCATTCATAAAGCGATGTTCTGCCTCATACATTGACGTTGAATTGGGCCGCCCAGCAGCCCAATGGCACAGGAAGGAGCGTCGACATGCCGTTTTTCTCTGAAGTTGAATGTCAGCGGGTCTACGAAAACATCATCTTCCAGATTAAGGAGCTGATCGATGAGAAAAAACTGAAACCCGGCGACCGGCTGCCGAGTGAAAGAAAAATGGCCGCGTATCTGGGATGCAGCCGGACATCCGTACGCGAAGCCTTCCGCGTACTGGAAGCGGACGGTTTAGTGATTTCACGGCAGGGCGGCGGACGGTTCATTCAG
Organism: Sporolactobacillus sp. KGMB 08714; assembly: GCF_036598985.1. Classification (NCBI taxonomy): domain Bacteria; kingdom Bacillati; phylum Bacillota; class Bacilli; order Caryophanales; family Sporolactobacillaceae; genus Sporolactobacillus; species Sporolactobacillus sp. KGMB 08714. The sequence continues at coordinate 22,535 of NZ_JAUUBW010000073.1, read as the reverse complement.
AACAGCGATCAGGAGCTTGTCATGTCCTATCATTTGAATTCAGCCGGTATTGTTGAAAAAAATGCGGTTTTGCAATTCATTGAGGCAAGAGAAGCGCTGGAGCCGAAAGTTGCCGAACTCGCCTGCGCGCGGGCAACGGAACAGGAACTTGCCGTTATAAAACAGGATCTGGAAAATCCGGCCGCCGATTTTGAATCGGCCGATAAACAAAAAAAAGCGTTCCTGAACTTCCATCTGTCTCTCGCGCGGGCCTCGCACAATTTTATTCTCGTCTCGATGATGGAAGCAAACGCGAATCTGATCTGCCGGATCCGGAAATGGACGCTTTTTTCAGAAAAAAGACAGACCGAAGATTTACGGGAACATGAAGCGATTCTGAACGCTCTCATGAAACGGAATAAGGCCTTGTCCGTCGAAGCGGTTAAAAATCATTTGAGCGCCCTGCGCCGCTCTATTCTCGTGTATGAAGGAGGGATGAAGAAAAATGAAGCCAAATAACGGCCCTTTGACCGGCATCCGTGTGCTTGATGTCTCAACAATGATTGCCGCTCCGTTCGGCGCGTCGCTTCTCGGAGATCTCGGCGCCGAAATTATTAAAGTCGAACTGCCGGGCCGGGGCGATACACTGAGGAATGTCGGCCCGTGGAACGGTAAGGAAACACTGCGCTGGCCGGGTATGTCGCGCAACAAAAAATCGATCACGCTCGATATTCGCACTGAGGAAGGCAAGCAGCTGTTCAAACAACTGACAGAAACGGCGGATGTGCTGATCGAGAATTTCCGGCCCGGGACGCTCGAAAAATGGTCGCTCGGCTACGATGAACTGAAAAAAAGCAATGCAAAGCTGATCATGGTCCGCGTGTCGGGCTATGGGCAGACCGGGCCTTACAGGAATAAGGCCGGATTCGGAACGCCGGCGACGGCCTTCAGCGGCTATACCTATCTGCAGGGCTACAAAGACCGGCCGCCGGTCACGCCGTCCTTTTCACTGCTTGATTATCTGGCTGGTATCTTTGCAGCCTTTGCGGCAGTCAGCGCCCTTTTTTATCAGGAAAAAAATCACGATCCGGAAGGCCAGGTTGCCGAGTTCGGCCTTTATGAGCCGATGATCCGGATGATGGAATTTCTGATCGCCGAGTATGACCAGACCGGCTCGGTCCGGGAACGAAGCCCGGGGCTCGAAGGCCATTCGAGTCCGGCCGGGACCTTTGAAACGAAGGACGGCAGATACGTCGTGCTCGTCACCAGCACCGATTCGACATTTGCCCGTCTGGCCGCAGTCATGGGACGCGAAGACATGCTGGCCGATCCGCGTTACTGCACAAACTCGGTCCGGCTCGCCCATGATCCCGATGTAGAAAAAATCGTATCGGAATGGATCCGGCAGTACGATCAGAAAACACTCGTCGATCTGCTTGACAGCCACGGCGTACCGGTCAGCCCGATTTACAGCATTGCGGACATTTTCCGCGATCCCCAGTACCAGGCCCGGGAAAACATCGTTGAAGTGGAACATCCGCGGCTGGGCAAAATCAAAGTGCCCGGAGTGGTTCCCAAATTTTCCAAAACGCCGGGCGTCGTCCGGCACCGGGCACCGGAACTCGGCGAACACAACGAAGAGATTTTTGCAGGTGAACTGGGCCTGTCACGGGAAACATTGAAAGCGCTTCACCAAAAAGGAGTGATCTGATGAACCGGATGCGATTGCCGAAGAAGGTCCGACTTTGCGAGGTGTCGACACGCGACGGATTTCAGGCGGAGGATAAATGGATCGCAACGGATGATAAAGTCCGCCTGATTCATCTGCTGCAGGAAGCGGGCATTTCGGCGATGGAGGTGACTTCCTTCGTCCACCCGCTTGCCATTCCGCAGCTGAAAGACGCGGAAGAAGTTGTCGAGCGCGTCCGGGATCTGCCGGGGATCGCACTGCGTGCGCTTGTCCCGAATGTCAGAGGGGCAGCGCGCGCCGTAAGCGTCGGCATTAGAGAAGTAAAATGCATCCTGTCGGCATCGGACGCGCACAGTCTTGCCAACACCAACTGCACGGTCGACGAGGCGCTGGCAAAGATCCGCGCGATCGCCGAATTTGCCATTAAAAACGGGATCAAAGCGAGCGGATCGCTATCCGTAGCCTTCGGGTGCCCTTACGAAGGCCGCGTCCCGCTGGCGCAGGTTGAGCGGCTGATCCGCGCTTATCTGGAATTGGGCATCCTGGAAATCACGCTGGCCGATACGACGGGCATGGCGAATCCGCAGCAGGTTTTTGCCTATTTCGGCGAATTGAAAAGCCTTTTCCCCGCCGCCGTCTTCTCGGCCCACTTTCACAATACACGCGGTCTGGCGCAGGCCAATGTCCTCGCCGCGCTTCAGCAGGGCATCACCGAGTTCGACAGCTCCGTGGCCGGGCTCGGCGGCTGTCCGTACGCGCCCGGAGCAAGCGGCAATATCGCCACGGAAGATCTCGTCTATATGCTGTCCGAAACAGGAATTGAAACGGGAATCGACCTAGAAAAACTATTGAAGACGTCCGCGGAGATGAAAGAAGTTGTCGGACACGACGGCGGCAGCTTTCTGCTGCAGGCCGGCATTCCGAGAAAACATGATCGGCCGACGGGACAGATCAAAAGAAAATAATCCAGGATTGAGTGGTGCAAGCAATAAAGCGCCTACAATAATGCTCTTAAGGAGGAATTTTACTGTGGCAGTCACTAACAATCAGCCCACTGTTGCCGACCGGATGAATCGCTTACCCGCCTCCAATGTTTTTCTGAAAATGATTTCACGCATCGCAACAGGAGGCCTGTTTGAATTTTACGAACTGTTTCTCGCCGGGGCCATCGGCGTGACTCTGGTCAATCAGGGACTGATCTCAACGGCCGGCCTCGCCTATTTTATCGGTTCCGGTTTCTTCGGGATGTTCCTCGGAACCACGATTTTCGGCCATATCAGCGACCGGATCGGCAGGAAAAACGGATATGTCTACTCTTTGCTCATCTATTCGCTGTTTACCATACTGATGGCTTTTGCCCCCGACCAGCTCTGGATCGATCTTCTGCGCTTCGGTGCCGGATTGGGTGTCGGCGCCCAGCTGGTCATCATCGATACCTATATCAGCGAACTGACCCCTTCAAAACATCGCGGCTTTTATGTTGCTTTCGCCCATTTTATCACCTTTCTGGCCGTTCCGATCGTCACTTTGCTTTCCTATTTCCTCGTGCCGACGCATTTCCTGATCGACGGCTGGCGCTGGGTGGCGATCATCGGCGGAGTCGGCTCCGTTTTCATCTGGTGGATCCGCCTCGGCATTCCGGAATCGCCGCGCTGGCTGGAAAAACGCGGCAGAACGGAAGAGGCTGAAAGAGAAATCGCAAAAATTGAGCGGCAGATTGCCAAGGAAAAAGGAAGCCTTCCTCCTGTCATCATCGACAACGTGAAGGAAACGGAAAAGGGCAAGTTCTCCGAAATCTTCAAACCGCCCTACCGTTCACGCACCATCACCTTGATTATTTTCAATGTTTTTCAGACCGTCGGTTTTTACGGATTTGCATCCTGGGTGCCGACACTGCTTGTCAGCGAAGGCGTCACCCTCGTTCATTCCCTGCTCTACACATTTATCATCGCGCTCGCCAATCCGTTCGGTCCGCTGCTCGGCATGGCGACTTCCGACCGCTTCGAGCGGAAATGGCTGATTGTGCTTCTCTCGCTCGGCATCGCAGTCGCGGGAACAATCTTTTCATTCATGCGCATCCCGTTCTGGATCATCGTTATCGGCCTGATTATCACTCTGCTCAATAACTGGTTCAGCGCAATCTACCATTCCTATCAGGCCGAACTGTTTCCAACACGGCTCAGGGCAACCGGCGTCGGTTTCAGTTACAGCTGGGGCAGATTGAGTTCAGCCTTCTCAGGCCTTATTATCGCCCAGCTGCTCATTCACTTCGGCGTCATCGGCGTTTTCGCTTTTATTTCAGTTTCGATGCTGATCGTCGCCTTCGTCATCGGCGTCTTCGGCCCGCGCACGAACAAGCGGGACCTGGAAGTCATTTCGCCGATACAATAAAACCGATCTTTTCGAAAAAGGAGCAGGCGACGAAAACCTTCATTAATAATAAAAGGTTTCTTAACGGTATTCACTGAATGGGTCCCCGATCGGGCAAGACTGAAAAGTCCTCAAATTTTTTAAAATGTGGTTAAAGGGCACAGACAAGCAGAATAAAATCGGAAAATCGGCTGAGGGTCTGAAGGCCGCTAATGGCGTACCGTTCCGAAATCAGGAGTGAGCTTTCTCCGGGAAAAGTTCACTCCGATTTTTTTATTGGGCCTGCTCCTGGACAGGCCGCAGAGTATCCGCCGAACGGGACGATCGGTTATCCGGAAGAATCGGCCGTTCAGTCTGTCAAAACACCGTTAAGCTGTCTGATTCCCAGCCGGCCACACACAGCTCAGCAACGGCAAAGCGCCGAAGTTCAGAGACGGATTTTATACGATCTGCACGCTTCATCATTTTTCCAGAAAAAGAATAAAATTTTAATCTTGTTAATTTATAAGAGAGACGGATCTGTGATGGTATAATAGTTTTGATTCATTTACAGTATATGATGGGAGGATTGATTCATTTGATTTGCAAGTTTTGTGGGACTGAAAATGACGAGTCGGCAAAGTTCTGCACGCATTGCGGCAGGCCGCTTGACAATCAGGAAAGCGCGGCTCATGAGCAAACCGCTGCAACGGCTTCGAAGGGCGATATCACGATCAACACCGAACTTTTTTCAAATTACTGGTCCTATGTCAAAAATGGGTTAAAATCGCCCGGCCGGCTCTCGGAAAACTTCAGGGACGGATTAATCACGCTCGTGCTGCTGTCCGTATTTGTCCCGCTGTCTCTGGTCATTATCGGCAACCGGCTTTTCCAGACATTGAATTTCAGCTTTCTTTCCTCCGCCCCGACGCTCGGATTCAATTTTTTCATCAGGGGACTGCTGATCATGGCAGCTTATCTTGCTCTTTATGCACTTTTAATTTTCATATTCTTAAAGATCGCCAAATTTCCGGTGACGTATCGGTCGATCATTGCCCGTTTAGGCCATTTGTGCGTCCCGCTGCTGCTGGTCTCGGCAGCCATGATCATTCTTCCCTTTATCTTTGAATCCAGTTACATCTATCTTTTCTCTCTGCTTCTCATCGGCCTGCAGATCGCATTTTTTATGACTCTGTATTCTTTTTGCAAGCCGTCGGGCTTTGATACTTTTTATCTGATCACGGCATGCCAGGTTGTCTATAATATCATTCTCTTTGTCATACTGAAACAATATCTCATCGTCATCATTCAGCAGATTATGAATTCGATTAATCCATTTTAAACAGGCATTCGCCAAGCCGCACGGAAAGGAAGCTTATCTATGGCAAAATATTGCGCGCACTGCGGTTCACCGCTTAAAGAGGACGCTAAATTTTGTCCGGGCTGCGGGTTCCCCGTTAACCCGGCCCAATCGGCCGAACACGTTCAGCCGGCCCCGCCGCAAATCATGGAACAGGCGGCTGCCGAGGCAGAACCGCAGACCCGTTATACAGCCAAATCACTGACACTCAAAAAAAGAATCTATATTCCGATCATCGCCGTCATCGTGATCGTCGGCGCTCTGTTTTTCATTGGAAAAACGATGGCCGATCCGCAGCGGACCATCGACGCTTTTAAAAATGCGGTACAGAACCAGGATGTACATACGCTGGCAGGACTCGTTCATACAAACGGAAATATGCCGGCCGATCATTCTCAAATCAAGGCGATGCTCGCTTTATTTCAGAAACAGCCCGGCATATATACTAATGTACTGCATTCATTCCAGCAATCGATTAAATCGGCCGACACTCAGAGCGGCAGCTCCTCTCCTTATTATCTTGAGAAGAGCGGGAAGAAATTTTTCATCTTCAATAACTATCAGATTAGGGCGAATCTGATTCATCCATTGGTAATCACGAATTTAAAAGGGATGCAGGTCGGCATTGAAGGTGTCGGCAAAGCGCAGACCGCCGCTCAGGCGTCGGCCAATTCGCCGGAAACGCTGACACTGGCCGGAGTGATTCCGGGTTACTATACCATTTATGGAAAATCTTCAAGCATGAACACGTCCGTACAGGAAGCGATTCATTCAGCGGGAGTCAAGGTGGATTTCTCCGGAATCTATATTCCCGTCCGCAGCAATATCAGTGATGCGGAACTTTACGTCAACGGAAAGGATACAGGAAAGACACTGGCACAGGTTACAGAGTGGGGCCCTTTCAAAGAAAATGACAGTCCTTCATTCTATGCCAAGTATACAGTGAACGGCCAGTCGATACAGACAGATTCCGTAAACATTTCAGACAGCAGCTACGACGGCAGTAGTCTGACGCTTGACCAGGCGGAAAACGACGGCATCGATCTGACTTTCGACGAAAGCGGCTCCGACAATTTTTACGTTCTGGACAGAAACGACAGCGGCACAAACCGGAACACGCTGAATTCTTATTTCAGCAACTTCTTCGATGCCCTGGGAACCGCCGTATCGAGCGGCGACACGAGTGAGTTTGCTTCTTATTTCGAAACAGACACCGATTTTTCCAACATGCAGATTGCCAACGCGAAAAAATTCAACAGCCAAGGCATTTCAGAATCGAACCAGTCCTTTGATATTACGAACATTCAGTACATCGGAAAGGACACATTCAGCATGGACGTGTCGGAAGCCTGGAATGAATCCTATACGGATCAAAACGATAACTTCGTCAACAAAGATTTTACGCTCAAGAGCAACTATCAGGTTAAAGAAACGGCTCCCGGACAGCTGAAAATCGTCGGGCAAAAAATAACCGACAGACAGGAACTGAACTGAAGCCGGCAGAAATGTAAACGAGCCGATTCCGAAACACCTTGATTCAGCACAGCCTGCCCCGTCACTCATTCGAATGTGACGGGATTTTTTTACTGCAAAGCATTTCGGCGGCCGAGCCTGAACGCTGCACCATGTCCGGCAGGAGACCTTCCCGGGCGTCACAACTCGCCTGCAGCAAAGCCGGATCTTCTTTAAAGAACGAAAAATGGCTGAATCCATAAAAACAGGCGGGAAATGCCCATTTTAAAAATGCATTTCAAATCGATCTGATCCAGTTGACAGATGGAAGAAGCAAAATCGGTGGATGTGCCGGAAATCTTTTCATGCTAAAAGGATACAGATCCAATGACGGCCGGGCTGCTGTTTATGGCGCCACCCGGAAGCAGATCCGAAAAAAGCCATTCACCAAGGCAGCACAGGAGGGGAACAACAAGATACGGGCGTTCAAGCCTGCCTAATGAGATAAGAGCGGAATGCAAAAGCCCCCGGAATGGCAGTCCAATGACTGCTCCAGAGGCTTCTGCCTGTGCGCTCACACGATCGAATTGGAAAGGTTCAATGCGCTTTCTGCGGCAGCAGGCACCGCATTGGATGAGCCGGTTGTCCCGCTCGCCGGCTGGGACAGTGTTGAAGCCAGTAAGTCCCAGAGCAGATTATCGGAAGAACCGGAAGAAAGTGAATCGGAAGTCAATCCGCCCGTCAGGCCGGTGTCCGTGCCTGAACTGTCGGTACTATCGGCTGTACTTGAAAGGCTGTTCAACATGGATGAAGACGAATCATTCACTAATGCCGAAGCAAGCAATTTCGCAAAATCAGAAGAAGTGCCGGCTGTACTATTGGACTGCGAACTCAACGAAGTCGCGGACGGTGCCTGTGTTTGCGCCAAAAGAGCGAGCAGCGCATTATCCAGTGAAACATTGGACATGACGACGAACCTCCTTTCTTTTATCGTACGATTAAATTTTGTCATAACCTGTTTAAAAAAACAATTAAATAATGGATAAATTTTCATGCCTTTCCCAAGTTATCGTGATTCCTGTCGGATATTCCGCCTCAAAGATTGATCAGGAATCTGAAAAACACGGAACATCGGCGCACGCATGGACCTTTGCTTCAGCACATCAATAGCTCCTGAAAAGCCCGCTGCATCATGTGCGATGTTCATGGATGTACGGACCTTTACCTCAGCCCGTCAACAGCTCCTGAAAGGCCCGCTGCATCGTGTGCGATGCTCAGCCTTTGCTTTCATCGCGTCTGAAGTCCGCTTGAATCATTTTGCAGCGTTGAAACACGCTGCACAGCGATCTGCCGCCGGCTCATCGTATAGATGTTAAAACCGCTGCCATCGCCAGCCGCCACACCCATTTTTTTAGAGTGCCGTTTGTTTCTTTCATTAAAATAGCATCATGCCCTTTCTGATTCGTTTCCACTATTCCGGAGTAAAAAACCGGCACCGGCCGGCCTGAATGGTAACGGCCGGGACTGTTCATACTGAAGATGCCGCAGAACGGATCTCCAGCAGCGGACAAAGAATGCGGTATCCTTGTTCAGCCGTTTATAGATAATCCTTTAAATTTTTTCTCCGCAGTGTTAAAAAAGCCGCGTCTTAAACAGGAAATATTGAGGATAGTCATACCATTCCAGGATCCTCTTATCTGGAAGCAAAGGGCGTTTTAAAATGTCCAACGGCCGTTCCGTACGCCGGGCAATACCTTCGTTAAAAGCTCTGCGCCAGACAGGACGCCCCGTTCGGATCGTATCCATGCGGCTGCCGTCTGTGACTTTTTTCCCGGTAAGCCGACCGTTTCGTTCAGGCAGGCCATTCTGTGCTAAAATGATAAGCGACCGAGTTTCATTCGCCTTTTTTTATTAAAATGATCCGCTTATAACTGATAAGCATTGCTCAGCAATCCTTCATTTGTGAAGCAGGTTCATGATTTTAATGATGATTTTGCGAGATTCTAATGGATAGAAGGGGTTCGTTATGCAGCAGAAAACACATGGAGCGTGTACGACCGTATTGGTTGGAAAGAAGGCAACACTTGACGGCTCAACAATGATCGCCCGCAACGGGGACAGCTATGACGTGATTGTACCGAAGCGTCTCACCGTCCACCCGCATGAGATTCTGGATCAGGAGGAACACTACGACTCGCCCGGCAATCATTTTCAAATCACCTTGCCGAAGGAGCGATTCCGCTACACGACGATTCCGGACGGCGAAGACCGTTTCGAGACGTACCCGGATGCCGGTATCAATGAAAAGAACGTGGCGATGAGCGCAACAGAAAGCATCTATGGCAATCCGCGCGTACTGGGTTACGACCCGCTCGTCGAAAACGGGATTGCCGAAGACTGCATGGTCAGCGTCGTCCTGCCTTACATCACATCAGCCAGAGACGGCGTCGCAAGGCTCGGAAAGATCGTCGAAACCTACGGCGCCGCCGAATCAAACGGTATCCTGTTCGCGGATAAGAACGAAGTCTGGTACATGGAAATTGCGACTGGCCACCAGTGGGCCGCTCAGCGCATACCGGACGATGCGTACGCCGTGGTTGCCAACCAGATGGCGATTCAGGAAATCGATCCTGATGACAAAGACAACTTCATGACGGCCGCGACCCTCATCGATTTCATTGAAAAACATCATCTGAATACCGGCTTTGATACAATCCATTTCAGAAACATTTTCGGCACGCAAACCGTCTTCGACCATCACTACAACACTCCGCGCGTTTGGTACGGCCAAAAATATTTAAATCCCGGGATTGAGCAGGATCCGATATCCGACAACCTGCCGTTTCTCCGCAAAGCCAACCGGAAAATCGGGGTGGAAGATATCGCCTATATTCTGAGCTCCCACTATCAGGAAACCCCTTACGATCCGCTCGGGACCGGCAGCGAAGCGGACAAAACGGCATTCCGCCCTATCTCGCTCAACCGGACACAGGATTCGCATATCCTGCAGATCCGGCCGGATGTCCCGGATGATCTTGCCGGTATTCAATGGGTTCAGCTGGCGGGCACATTCAGCCCCTATGTACCTTTCTACACAAACATTACATCCGTTCCCGAAGCCTATGCGGCAGCACCCCGGAAGCTCTGCCTGACATCGGCCTACTGGCTTTACAAAACGATCCCTGTCATCGTGGAACCGCATTACAACGCCTTTCTGAAACAGGTAGAAGATTATAAAGACGACCTGCACAGCCGGTTCCTGGGCAATCTCGCCCAAACTGACGCAGAAGCCGCACAAGCGGATCAGGAGCGCATCCCCGGCATTCTGACCGAAGCCGGCAGCCGCAACGCAGAACTCGCTCTCAATAAAACACGCGAATTGCTGCAGAAATTAACGACAGACGCCATGTCGCTGTCGAAACTGACGTTCAATATGGATAAAAATTTGTAATCCGGCCATAGAGACGTCGCCCCTGATACTTCTATCCTAAGCACATCGGAAATATATAAAAAATGAGGCTGTCTCATAGGCTGATTACTCAACTGTGATAGACTCCCCCTAGATTGACAGATGAAATCATAAAATCTGCTCATCTAAAGGGGAGTTTTTATGTCTGATCGATTCATGCGAAGAAAAAAGGGATAGATCATCCGTTGATTTCCCGACTATGAGGCAGTTTCTCATTTCTTAAAACATGGATCGGCCGACTTCTCGAATCTGAATCTGATCGGCGGCCATCCCTTTAGAATAGCCTCTTTTTGTTAAAACAGCCTCATTTGTTCATTATTGTCCGCAGCGTGATCCATTGGAATATATCCCATCGCTTGATACCCCTTGAGACGTTTTTGAAACATCTTTCGGAGCATCGGGACTTTTCCGTCGACATAATCATAGACGCGTACTTCCTTTTTATTCAAATGTTCCCGATGAAGTCTGCCGACATATTGCTCAAGTGTCCCTTTCCAGGAAATCGGCATGGCAAGGAAAAGTGTATCCAGCCTGGGGTCGTCAAACCCCTCGCCAATGTACTTTCCGGTCGCAATAACAAGGCACTCCTGATCATCCGGCAGATCGGACAACAGCTCAAGCTCATGTTGACGTTCGCTTTTCCTTCCCTGGCCCGACAGGACAAAGATATTCTTTACAAAGGGATCCAGCCTCTTCCGGAGACTATCGGCATGAGCAACTCTCTCTGTGATAAGCATCGGTTTTCTTTTTTCTTCAAGGGCCTGAAGCACATCGTTAAAAAGCTGATCATTTCTTTTCTCATTTTCTGTCAATTCGCTGAAAAGTTGCTGTGCATCCGTTGTCTTCGAAGTAAAATCAGTTTGGCGCGGAACAAGTAGATGTCTGAATGATTGCACCTTAGCCTGCATTCTCGCATTTACTTTATATCTGATCGGGCCGCATTGCATCTCGATAATTGGGTGGAGTCCATCCTTTCTGACAGGAGTCGCCGTAAGGCCGAGCATATATTTTGCTCGAATCTTCTGAAATACCTGTTCAAAGCTGTAGGCTGCAATATGATGGCATTCATCTATGATCACTTGTCCGTATTGAGTGACAAACGATTTTATTCCGTTGCTGCGGTTTATCGATTGCAGCATCGCCACATCAATAGTTCCGGTTATTCTGTCCTTGCCTCCGCCTATTTGTCCGATTTCCTGTTTTGGTATCTTCAGCAGCAGAGATAACTTTTCAATCCACTGTTCCAGTAATTGCAGGCGGTGAACGATGATTAAGGTATTCACTTTTTGACGGGCGATTAAAGCAGAGGCTACGACGGTCTTACCGAATCCCGGTACAGCGACCAGAATCCCATCATCATTTTTCAGTAATGTATCCAATGCATCCTGCTGAATCGCTGTCAGGCTCCCATAGAATACCGGATCAATCATGGATCCTGAGTACCTCTTATCTTCAATTTTTAAAGCCGTCGAATGCTTTTCAGCAAGACTTTTCAGCTTTTCCAAGCAACCGCGCGGGATAACCAGAGCATTCCCAACTTCATCGGTACAATTAATGATCCGCGGAATTCCTGAGGTAGTCATTCTCCGTGCCTGCCTCCGGAAGAATTCGGGATTTGAAAAGCAGGCAATCTTCCTAATCTCTGTCATAACATAAGAAGGTACGGATGCCATGTCAAGATAAATTCCATTTTTAAATTCGACATTTAATTGTTTCGGCCAGGCCTCATGTTTAATTTCCTGATTGCTTTGCCTGCTTCCGGACAACAAGCCTTCTAACTCCTCTCCGTTTATTTTTCGGAGTGAAGACAAGAAAAGCCATTGATCCGGGTAAGGAATCCAATTTTCGTCAACGAAAACACTATTTCCCCGCATTCTTGCCTCTTTTTGCAGCGGCAGAGCAATCAAGTTGCCGAAACCTCCCTTTGGCAGTGTATCCTGATTGGGGAACAATCGATCATAAGAGTCAAGTCCTAACTCATATCTCTGTTCTAAAGCTCTGGATAGTAACAGCGTGCCCAAACGTCTAGCCGTTTTCGCAGGTACAGGCCCAGAAAAGAACAACCAGACATGAGCGCCGTTTCCAGATCGCGATCTTTCAACGTAAAACGGCAGCTCCAGTTGTCCGCTGGCTTGAAGAAAGGCACGCACATCATCCTGCCAATTTTTCTTATCAAAATCCACTGCAAGAAACCAGCAGGTCTCATTTTTTAACATCGGATACAGACCAACCACTTGTTTTCCACTCAGATGTCCATAGATTGTTTGGTCTGTCAGCGGAAGAAGTGTTCTATTTTTGCATTTGCTGCAATCTATTTCCGGTTTCAGGCAAATAGGACGCTGCCATTCATATTTGCAGGCCGGAGTGTAACCGGAATGCCCCCTTTTTGATTCCCATCGAAGAGCATATACATCATCTCTGCCACGAAAAAGGCTTCTGAAAAGAGTTATCTTGTCCTTGGAACATGCATAGCTTGAGATGCATTCTGAATCTTTTACGGCTTCAGAAGACAGAGATTCAGCCGTGCGTTCAGCAGGTTCATATTCTGCGTTTCCGGCATTGTGCATTAATCGTGCATTCAGCTGTTTCAGATAGGCATTTTCTTTTTCAAGTCGCTTGTATGCGGAAAGCAAATGCTGAAGTTTTTCTTTGTCCATTTGCAAGATCCTTTGCGGTTAGCTCTTATAATCTCAAAACGTTTTTTTGAGAGCTTAACTATTTTCATGAATAACCTGCTTCAAGGTTCTATTATAACAAGTAGGCAGTGATTTTTCCCTGTCTGAAGTTAATTGCCTAAAAGTTGTCTTCTCTCAGTAAAATAAGATGTAATACGATTAAAGTCTCTACTTTTTAGGTGCGAAAATAGAACTATTACTTTGGCTGGTAAAATATGAAGCGGATCACTTTTCTAATTATCAAAGTGTGTCTTCATCTCCCAAAACACCTTTTTAGGATGGATAAATAATCCATATGATTCATGAACGGCCGTCGATTCAACAATTCATAAAGGCTTCAAAGCGATGATCCAAGTACAGTCGCCGGACAAACGGAGGAATATCTCTTTTTTCACCCTCTCCTTCTGAATATAGAAAAAGTATCGACGATCGATGCCTGAATGCTTCTCTTAGGTCTGTATGATTTTCCGGCGTCTTACCGTTGCCGATTTTTCTGGCCACAGCATTGAAATGATGAGCTATTACTGGATCAAATTTATCATTAGGGTTTTTTTTGCCGAACAAATATTTTTTGAAGAGTTCTTCTTTAATTGATTCCCTACATAAAGTTTACTATCCTTTTGCTTTAGATATCCCTAGTTCATTATAAGTCCCTGATGTTCCTCGGGGAAACATTCACCTAGCTGCAGATTAACGTGAATATCATTTGTCGAATAATGCCAGAATAAAGATAGCTTTGATAAGTGTTAACTTCCCTTGTAAAGCTTGATATGATTTATCAAATATTTAACTATCTTTTATCTATGTTCGAATTTTGCTAAAATAAAATAGGTACAGTTATCTGAACGATTGCGGGATATAAAGTGTATTTTGCTTTTTCTGTTTTAAAAAAATTATTTTTTTATTTGAACATAGTGGGTCTATAATTTTCAAATTGCGACATCACGAATTATCCATCAGTGACTTTCTGATTGTTGACCATCTGTAGATGTTTTGAAAATATGAAAGCGGTTCCAAATAAAGAGAACATAATATAATTTAGAAATATCTAAATTCCTCTTGCATTTTATTGGAAATTGTACATAATTAAAAGTGTAGGTATTGTTTAAAAGCAATATACATGGATAAAAAAGAGGTGAAAATATGCGTGCTCGTTTGATCTATTCAATTAAAAATTTCCCGATTACCTATCGCTTGCTTTTGCTTTCTCTGATTAAAGAGTCTATTCGAAAAGAAGATCCGTCTTTTTACGAAGAATTGTTCGTGGTACAGGAAAAAAAGACAAAGCCCTTTTCACTGGCTGCTTATTTCCCCAACATCCGTATTGTTGATGATCAGATAACATCCGATACTCTGTACTTAACAGTTTCGGCGGATACCGAACGTTATCCAAATTTTATTGTTTATTTATTCAATGCTCTGCACATTGGACAAATTTATAGTCACAATGGAACGACAATGCAACTGAGACGAATCGAATTTCTGAGAGAGAAACGAATCGATAAATCACTTGTTTGGTTTAAAACCTGTTCACCCATTTTAGTTGAAGATAAACAAGGTCAACCTCTTTTAGCAAATGATCCACGATTTTCTGAAGAATTAAGCACAATATCTAACAAGGTCGTCTTATCTGTATTAGGGCGACCATTGTATCAGCCGCTCGTAGTTGAAAAACACGCGCTTCGAAAAGTAGTGATAAAAGAGAACTTTCATCAAAATTTTGACGGTCCTCTTTATTTTACAGCCAACGCAGGGAAGCTATTGCTGTCCGGCGATCCGTGCGATCTTAATTTCTTTTATCATACAGCCATTGGTCTACGATCACAATTTTTTGGTCTTCTGGATAAGATTGATTGATAGGAGGTGATATTTCATGTCTGAAATCGTGATACCGCGAGGAACATGGTTGGAAAATGCAGGAATTATCGGTGTCTGCAATGTCCTTGATCGTGCTGATCTTCCGTTTGATTTGAATGCTAATCGGCTGATTATTGATTCAGTAGTTTTAGAACATTTTGGTACAGCATATTTTGATAGTTTCAAACAGCGGTACGAAGTCTTTTTATCTCCTTATGTCATTAAGCAAAAAGGCAATCTGTTGTTGGAGCGCCGGCAATGGGATAAAGAAGGCATTGATCAGCTGAATAAATACATCGATTGGGCAAAATCCAAATTAACCAGCAACAGTTACGTTGCGGCTTATCGGGTCGCGGTAAATGGTGCAATCGAGATAAGGACTCTTGCAAAGGCTTTAAAAAAAATCAATCTAAAAAAGAATCAAACGGTTGAGGATGTTCAACCGGCAATTTCCGAAGAGTTGTCAACAATTGGCAGAATACTGGAATTGCTGACTGATTCGACAACATGGAAACTCGTAATGGCAAAACAGGTTTCCTATTCGATCATTAATCAGTTTTGGAGCAATGTATCAATGCTGAATCGAAACGCTGCAGATCAAGATCCAATTGTTGCGTATGAAACGTACTTTATCGATCCATTGAAAAATTATTTAAAAGAAGATCATCAGAAAGACAAATATTGCTGTCTCACATGCAATCAGCCGATAAAGAAATTATCAAAACCGGCAGCTTTTGATCTGACCTGGCTGAATAAAATGGGTGTTGATATGACACGGAAAACTTCGCATTTCTGGAATCTCAATGCGGGTACAAGTTATATCTGCCCGGTTTGCAACTTTATCTTATCCTGCGTTCCGGCCGGTTTTTCCGTTCTTAAAGGTCAAGGTTATCTGGTTAACAGCAGCAGTGATTTATTTCAAATGAGAAGTTTGAATGACACAGCAAAGGAACTAAACGCTCAGAATGATGAAACGATAAACCTGCTTGAATTGCGAAGCTATTATCAGCTGATCGATTTGATGGAGCAAGGAAAGGCTGAACAGGAAAAGCGAGAAATTGACAATATCCAGATTATCAAATTTAATTCAGCTGATAGTCTTCGCCCTTATACCTTCAACGTCCTTTCAAAAGACAAGCTGGAGATTATCCAACGGAACAAAAAAAGTTTGGACAAGCTAATTAAAGCGGTTGTCAGAACCGATGACGGAGATTATCTCAATATTTATCAGCAAGTGTTTAAACGGCTTTATGACAACAAAAATCAATTTGATTTAATTCAGAAAATTTATCGCAGCAGTATTCCTGAACAATCGGCTGCGCCATTGAAAAATGCTTTTATCATTCGACAGCTGATTTATATTAACAACGATTTTATTTATTCCATTCGGAAAAGAGGGGGAGAACAAATGAGTGATTATTCACCGTCGTATGTGCCTAAACCAGTCATTAATCAAATGATCAAGGCTGGACAGAAATTAGCCACTGTCTACATTAAGGACAAATCAGTCAATAAACTTCAAGGGATCACTTACCGACTTCTTAATGCATTGAAAACAAAGAACACGAGCCGTTTCATGGATACATTTTTCAATGCTTACTTGTATGTTAAAAATACCGAACCGGGATCCGAACTTATCATTCCGCTTGAATTGTCTGATGCCCTGCACGATGAAGATAAATTGCAAACATTAGGATATGCCTTTATCCTCGGTTTTCGCTCCGGGAGAGGCTTAAAAGAAGAGGAGGACTGAAAATGGATAAAAAAGGATTAACGCTGACCTTTATCATTGAAGCCGAGAGCGCTAATTATGGTGAAGGTGTCGGTAATGTGACATCGTTGAAAAAATTAACAAGAGGAACCGGAGAAAGCTACACCTACATTTCCCGTCAGGCCCTTCGTTACAACATCATTCAGCAAATGGGGGCCGACAATACGCCGCTTAACCTAGACGGCTCCGTTATACAATTTGCACCGGATGCGACGATTGCCGATTATCCGGAAATTGACTTGTTCGGCTATATGAAGACAAGCAAAGAAACGAAAACACGTGCGGCTATTGCCCGACTTTCAAATGCCGTTGCACTGGAGAGTTTTCAAGCCGATACGGATTTTCTGACGAATAAAGGTCTGCTGGATCGGTATAATCAATCCGTTAATCAGAGTGAAGATCAGAAAAAGGGCGGCAATATCGCTCAAAGTGAAATTCATCATTCTTTTTACACCTATACCCTGACAGTTGATCTGGACCAAGTCGGAATCGACCGGAATGACAACGTTGAGATTTCAGTAGAGGAAAAATCAAGACGTGTGCAACTTCTTGTCGACACTCTTAAATTTCTTTATCGGGACATCAAAGGACGACGGGAAAATCTATCGCCTGTTTTTGCCATCGGTGGTGTTTATGAGATCAAAAATCCTTTTTTTGAAAATCGTGTAAAACTGCAGAAAAATCGGCTGAACGTAAGCACGTTGCGGGATGTACTGGCTCTGGACGATACTATCAAAGCGGAAACTGTCTGTGGTTTTGTGGAGGGTATTTTCTCCAATGACAATGAAATTAAAGAACAACTCGGTGCTGGTAATATCGGTCAGTTTTTTCGAACCATCAATGAATCGGTTCGTCATTATTATGAATAACAGGTGATATGCATGGAAGGGATTCGAATCAAGCTTTATCAAAATCTTGTAAATTACATGCAACCGGCCAGTTTTCAACTGAGAGAGACGTATCCGCTGCCCCCCTATTCAACTATCTCGGGAATGGTTCACCGCATCTGTGAATTTACTGAATATCACAATATGGGAATCAGTGTCCAAGGTAACTATTATTCAAAAGTGAATGATCTCAACACGCGGTATGAGTTTGCGGGTGCAAGTTATGAGGCGCCCAGGCATACTTACCGCCTTCATTCAACTGCGGATAATCGCGACTATGGCATAACACGCGGGATAACAACTACCGAACTGCTGACAGATGTCTATTTGATTATTCATTTGATTCCTTCAGATGAGGATTTCGATACTATTCTTCAGGCTTTTCTTAAACCTGGTGAATACCTTTCACTCGGGCGACGGGAGGATATTGTGCGGATCGATCAAGTCAAACGGGTTACTATTCAGAAAAAAGAACTGGAAGATAGTTTCTTCCTGAAAAACGACGCCTATATCCCTTTTGAGGGGGAGTCCAAAAATAAAACTTTATACCAAATTAATCGCCGTTATGAAAGAGCAAAAATCAGAAAAAACGTTTACCAACGCCGCTGGGAAACGGTGACGGTTGAGCATGCCAGTGCCGGAAAAGAATTTTATGAAGGCAATGAATTGCTGGTCGATCAGGACCTGATCCCTGTGTTTATTGCATGAATCCAGGAGGCAGCTTTTGCCTCCTATTTTTTATGGAGATGATACCTTTTGCCTAATCTATTTCTTGCTAAATCAAATCCGCAGCAAACGATTGCAGCGCATACGATCGATTTGCTCAATGAGTTTGGCCGTCTAAAAAAAATTTATCCCAACATCCCCAACTTAGATTGGTCGTTACTGAAAATGGCCTGCTTCTACCACGATCTAGGCAAAATGAACACGAAATTTCAAAACAAAATTTTAAAAGCGATTGGAAAAAATGACCAATTACTGAAAGATCAATTTCCACATATGCAGGAAATAAATCATGGTTATCTCAGTTGCGCTCTGATTTCATTGAAGAAGATTGAAAACGAGAGAGCAAGGAAGGTATTGACACAGGCTGTATTCTATCATCACACACGCCTTGAACCAAATGGCATGGATCTATCAAAAATAATTAAAGAAGATATGTATCAGTATATTGATGCATTGACTCGCTCGATCAATCAGGAATTTAGTGTTCAGGGACTAGAGCCGTTCCCGATAAATTCACCAAGTGCTTTTTTTCGTAACTATACAGATGATCGGATGGCGGATAAGGAATATATCATGGTCAAAGGCTTATTAAACAAAATTGATCATGCAGCAAGTGCGGGAATTGCCGTTGAGCAAAAACCCGGAGGCCTTAAAAAGCACTTGAAAGATTATTTCAATAGAGTCCTTCACAGCCATCCCAATCAGCTACAAGACTATATGCAGGCACATCGACAAGATAATAATATTATTGTGGCATCAACCGGGATTGGTAAAACCGAAGGAGCATTGCTCTGGCTTGGCGAGGCAAAAGGCTTTTTTACATTGCCGCTGCGTGTTTCGATTAATGCCATCTACCAGCGAATTAAAGGTCAGGATCAATTGAATTATGCAGCGGTTGGCTTGCTACACTCGGATACAAGACATGAATATATTGAAAAAAATGTATATACAACAGATTATTATGAACAAACAAGACAATGGTCGATGCCGCTGACAGTTTGCACTCTGGATCAAATCTTAGATTTTGTTTTCAAGGAGCCAGGTTTCGAGCAAAAATTAGCAATACTGGCTTATTCAAAGCTTATTGTCGATGAAATTCAGATGTATTCGCCCAAAATGCTGGCTTGTCTTTTGATAGCTTTGAAAGAGATCAGCGAGATGGGCGGCAAATTTACGATTATGACGGCGACCCTTGCACCGTTTGTGGTAGATCAGCTCAAGGCTTTGGCAGTACCGTTTAAGATGCCGGATCTGCCTTTTTATAAACAAGAGGATGGCCAACCTATGATCCGCCACTGCATTCAGGTAGTTGATAAACCGATCAGTATCGAAACGATTGTGCAGGATCACTCAGCGGACAAAATATTAGTGATCGTTAATACGGTTAAAAGGGCACAAGCGTTGTATCAGGAATTGAAGAAAATGAATAAACAAGAACTGAATAACAGGGAGGTTCATTTGTTTCACAGCCGTTTCATAAAGAGCGATCGCTCGAAGCTGGAAGAAAGAATATTGAACGATGGAAAGTTGACGACTAAATCGCGTTGCATCTGGATCACAACACAGGTCGTTGAAGCCAGTGTCGATATAGATTTTGATGCACTCTATACCGAACTTTCTGACTTGAGCAGCCTGTTTCAGCGTATGGGACGGACTTTTCGAAATCGGGTTCTTACTGATGCAACTAAAGCAAATGTGATCATTTTTACTGGCGGGGAAGATTATCCGTCGGGGATAAATTCCGGAAAGCGCAGTGTCGTCGATATTGACATGTTTAAGCTGTCAAAAAAGGCACTGATTGCATTTGCAACAGACTGCGCTCCAAAGATTATGACAGAATCTGATAAGATGCGGCTGATTTCCGAAACATATACGACTGCCAATCTTCGCGAATCCAGATATTTTAAAGATTTAAAAGAATATATTTCCCATTTAAAAAACAAAGCTCCTTTCGAGGAAGAGGATCACGTCGTTAAAAATTTGCGTGAAATTTTTAACCAAACAATTATTCCCTACCAAGTTTACCGTGCCCATCAAACTGATGTTGAAACGTGGGAGGAGCAATACAAGCAAACACTTCACAAGGGAAAAATGTCCGAAAATCGTGAAACATTAATGAAAGCGCGCATGGATATCCAAAATAAAATACAGGATTTAACTGTGGACATACCAATTTATCGTTGCAAGGAGGCTGTAAAGCTTAACCGTTTTGTTGATGATATTAAACTCGGCGATTATTTGCTCTACAAGATCATTGATTTTCCTTATGATGAAGAGCAAGGGCTTCGGTTCACAAAAGAAATGGGAAAATTCAGGACTGAGACGAATTTCTTGTAGTTAAAGCTATTCATAAAGGAAAAGTGGCCTGGATGAACCCAAGCAGACTTCACGTTTAGTATTATGCCATTTGTAAAAAAAGTTGTACGACTAAAAATAAATGCTAAATTGCAATAACGTTTTGTTTGCTGTTCCACCTGCATAGCAGGTGGACTTTTGTTTTGCACGTTACACATGCCTAACCGACTAAAATCACACTAAAATTATCGACAATATTGACAGATATTTTCAATAAATGATTATCATCATATCCCACTTCGTTCAGATAAAAGGATAAGTGCCCAGTACGCCCATCAGTCCATAAATAACTTTATATCCCACTTCGTTCAGATAAAAGATCGTTCCGTTGAGGTCAAAGATGGCCGCATTTTCGCCTTTATATCCCACTTCGTTCAGATAAAAGGAAAATATATAGTTTTAGCCTAAGGACACGGACTTACTTTATATCCCACTTCGTTCAGATAAAAGAATGCCTCACCTGTCTGGACACCCCGCTCTTTCGCGTCTTTATATCCCACTTCGTTCAGATAAAAGTCCCAACCCGACAAAGGATCGCCCGTAAATTTTTCCTTTATATCCCACTTCGTTCAGATAAAAGGATCCCGCTGAAGCTCGATATATCTAACGTCGGACAACCTTTATATCCCACTTCGTTCAGATAAAAGGCGGACAGGCAAAGAGCCAGGTAACCGTAAAGATTCTTTATATCCCACTTCGTTCAGATAAAAGGGACAGGGACACCGAGTTTGTCTGTCTGTCCTTGCGACTTTATATCCCACTTCGTTCAGATAAAAGTATTTTCCGGACCATGAAACGTATCTTGAACCATTTTTCTTTATATCCCACTTCGTTCAGATAAAAGTGTGCCAAGATGGCAACGATCATAATTTGCTGATTGACTTTATATCCCACTTCGTTCAGATAAAAGGATAACCGGCCAGTGCAGCCATGATCAATACACCTCCCCCTTTATATCCCACTTCGTTCAGATAAAAGCCGACAATTTATCCATGCGCTGTCGGATATCCCCTCTTTATATCCCACTTCGTTCAGATAAAAGCAAGTTTGCGGCTCGAGCCAAGGCCGCGAAAAACGCGCTTTATATCCCACTTCGTTCAGATAAAAGCGTCAACGATTTGAATTCTGATTACCGCCAATAGAATGTACCACTAACGCCGTGTTTTTTACCACTGAATGCCAACGATTGTACCAATAAATGACAAGCCTATTTACCAATCGAGACCTCCTGTATAATTAGTGGGCACACCGCAGGTGTGACAAATCCATTTTTATAGGAGGTGTTTTTTTATGATCTATTATCGGAGGATATTGGAACTTCATGATGAAGGGATAAGTTTTAGAAGCATTGCCGCAAGCACCGGTAACTCTCTGTTTTCGGCAATTAGAAAATGCATGTTTCGGCAATTCAATTAATTTTATAATTCTCATTTGTTAAATATCATAAATGGCTTGACATGGAGCCTCTGCGGATACAGTGCTACTGCAAAAGCTGCAGGCACATTGGTTTTGCACGGCCTATCAGCCTACTGCATCCGCCTCTCCATATAAAGCCGTGCATTGAACTTATTATAATCTGCTAATTGCCAAATGCTACATTCCTTAATTGCCATTAACAACTCTCGTCAAAAAGTTACGGAGATTATTCAGTTGGCCGAGCAAAAAAGACTACTCTGCCCTTTGGAAGATGAAATGACGGATCAATGGATCGAAGATTTTCTGTTTCCTGAAAAGGCTTTGGAAGCTTCAGGTCGCCAGCCCATGAACTTTGACTGGATTCATGCTGAGTTGTCCAAGCCCCATGTGACGCTTTCTCTTCTGCATCATGAATATGAGGCTAAGTGTAGGGCCAGCAACAAGGTCCCTTATTCTTATCGGAGTTTTTTGCGGCACTATAGCCGGTATGCGGATAAATATAAGGCAACTCTGCGTATCCGAAGAAAACCGGGAGAGATCATGGAGGTC
>NZ_JAUUBW010000072.1:0-518 GCF_036598985.1 Sporolactobacillus sp. KGMB 08714 | reverse complement strand
ATGGCTCATACTGATCTGCATCTTGTGCTTTTTCATCAGAGCGATATACTCTTTGGAGCAGTACTGGGAACCCCGGTCCGAGTGATGAATCAGGCCCTGACCCGGCTGACGTTTGCTAATTGCCAACTTGAGCGCCTGTAGAGGGAGTTCTTTTTTCATTGTCGGGGCCATGTGCCAGCCGACCACTTTCCGTGAAAACAGGTCGATGACTGAGGCCAGATACACCCAGCCCTCCAGGGTCCATATATAAGTCATATCCGTGACCCAGGCTCGATTGGGCGCCTCCTGGTGGAACTGACGGTTCAGCAGGTTGGGATAGATCTTCAGATCGTGCCTGGAGTCGGTCGTTGCGATGTATCGATTCTTCGATGTGGCCCTCAGCCCCATGGCTTTCATCCAGCGGGCAATCGTTTTTCGCGAAACGATCAAACCCTTGCGCACCAGTGCTTGATGGATTCGTGGGCTGCCGTAGTGTCCGTGATTCTGATAAAAGACTTGTTTGATCCGTCGCTGTAATT
>NZ_JAUUBW010000071.1:0-544 GCF_036598985.1 Sporolactobacillus sp. KGMB 08714 | reverse complement strand
GAGAGTGTATGATAGTTTGTGTAAATGGAGAATCAGCTTATAAGCTGATTCTTTGAGACCATAAAAAAGGAAGGATATCCTTTAAGTTAATGCGACCAAACAAAAACTCAGAGGAGATCCTTACCTTGTCTCATATTGTAGATGAATGGAGTATTGAAAAGCAACTGGATGGCATGATTCGTTCTTTTGTCAAAGAGAAACTGGAGACCCTCATGAAGGAGGAGATGGAAAACTTTTTTACACAGGAACATCCGGAACTGAAGAGCAGTAAAAATGGTTCCTATCCACGCAGGTTGGATACGAAATATGGCCGGATCGATCCTCTGAGCGTTCCCCGAGACCGGGAGAACTATTTTCATACTCAACTCTTTCAACCCTATAAGCGGCAGGACGACTGGTTGGGCAGTGCGATCATTACCCTGTATCAAAAAGGAATGAGTACACGCGATCTCGGTAAATTTATTGAAACGATTCTGGGGGATCATTATTCAGCGGGGACGATTTCAAAGGTCACCGAAGTGGTCCGTGAAGACGTTGAAGCCTT
>NZ_JAUUBW010000070.1:0-597 GCF_036598985.1 Sporolactobacillus sp. KGMB 08714 | reverse complement strand
TCGACGCCGAGCCGGTCCGCCTCATAGACGTTGAACAGTTCACGCGAGCTGGCCCAGAGCAGATTCGCTCCCTTTTTCGTCCGGCAGATCCCGACAGACTTTTTCATGTATGGAATCGGATCGCGCCCCGTATCGGCAATGCGGCCGGCAAAGACGGACACGATGTTCTCAACCTCCGGATTGAGTGCTTCGACGGCCGCCTCGACCTGTTCCGTCGTCAGAATCGCCGTGATATTCAGCGAATAGCCTTGGTCTTCCAGCTTCTGAATCAGCGGCACGGACGATTCGCCCTTCGTATTCGTAATCGGAATCTTGATGAAGACATTCGGACCGAAAGTGTGGATTTTCTCCGCCTCTTTTTCCATCGTCGCAAAGTCGTCGGCAAACACTTCAAAAGACAGCGGCAGATCGGGAATCTTTTCAACGACTTCTTTGGCAAAGGCCACATAATCCTGAACGCCCGCCTTTTTCATCAGGCTCGGATTGGTCGTAAACCCGGAAACAAAACCGGCCCGATAGGCGGAAAGCATATCGTCCAGCACGGCTCCGTCCGCGTAAATTTTCACTTTCAGATTATTGTCCATGATCAGTTCCTCC
>NZ_JAUUBW010000069.1:0-728 GCF_036598985.1 Sporolactobacillus sp. KGMB 08714 | reverse complement strand
ATCCGCATGAAGGTGGCGTCCGGATCGGTTTTGGCATAACTGTTGCGCTCACC
Organism: Sporolactobacillus sp. KGMB 08714; assembly: GCF_036598985.1. NCBI lineage: Bacteria > Bacillati > Bacillota > Bacilli > Caryophanales > Sporolactobacillaceae > Sporolactobacillus > Sporolactobacillus sp. KGMB 08714. Next base: position 675 of record NZ_JAUUBW010000069.1, on the reverse strand, counting down.
GCAGGTAGCCAGTTGTTTTTCATACTTTTTTTCACGAGGGATGAGATCGGTTTTCAGTGCTTTGAGTTGCTTTTTCAGCTGTCGTTTCGAAGAGGAATCGTTTGGTTCGGCTTGTTTCTCGTTCATTTGTTCCTCAACTTTTTCCGTCCAGTTTTCCATTTCTTGGGCTGAGACCTTTTTCTTTGGATCCCCGGCAAAGTCTTGAAGCGATTGATCATCTAGGGTCATCTGCTCCTGGATCTCACGAAAAATTGTGCGGACCTTTTCCTGAACTCCGGTCTGATAGTGTCTGACCGATTTCTTCCAGACGAAGGTGTACCGATTCGCGTTTGCCTCCATTTTTGTGCCATCGATAAAGTAGTCTTCACCGGTGACATAGCCATCGTTCAGCAGCTGACTGACAAAGGATTCAAAAACATCCTGCAGCACGGTTTTCATGTGATGGGCACGGAAGCGCTGGATCGTACGAAAGTCCGGCATCTGTCGGGCAGCCAGCCACATCATCGGCAGGTTTTCACGTAGGGCGCGTGCGATTTGTCGGCAGGAATACCATTTCTGCGTATAGGCGTAGAGGAGCACTTTGGTCATCAGACGTGGATCATAAGCCGGACGGCCGCCGCCTTTATAGGCCTGCACAAAGACCTGGTGATCCACGCGATTCACGAAGTCGTTGAC
>NZ_JAUUBW010000068.1:0-759 GCF_036598985.1 Sporolactobacillus sp. KGMB 08714 | reverse complement strand
TTATGGACTTTAGTCCGTTGAGTACGCGTAGCGTGCGAAACATAAAACCCCCTGCTATGCGGGGGGAGTACCAAGACCGTTATACAAAAAATTCTTCCCTTCGATAGAATATAGGTGTTCAGGCTATATTGTTAAAAGAAGGGAAGAACAGAATGGCTAATCAAACAAATAGTTTAGCCCATACAAAATGGTTGTGCAAATACCATATCGTATTCACACCGAAGTATAGACGAAAAATAATCTACAATCAATATCGGGCCAGTATTCAGGAGATCATCCGACACCTTTGCCGATACAAGGGTGTTGAAATCCTTGAGGGACACATGATGCCCGATCACGTTCACCTGCTTTTAAGCATACCACCCAAGATGAGCGTGTCCAGTTTCATGGGCTATCTGAAAGGGAAAAGCGCACTGATGATGTTTGACAAGCATGCAAACTTGAAATACAAATTTGGGAATCGACATTTTTGGGCCGAAGGATACTACGTAAGTACAGTAGGACTCAATGAAGCAACCATTCGAAAGTATATTCAGGATCAGGAGAAACACGATATCGCACTAGATAAATTAAGTGTCCGGGAATATGAGGACCCCTTTAGAGGTCGCTGAGTGGTACAAACACCCATTTATGGGTGGGCAAAAGAGGCAAAGGCAATATGGCCTGAACAAAGTGAAGGCCAGCGCCTTGAGACGCTGGTCGGTAATCCAAGGCTTATAGCCTTAGAGCAAACCACCCTTTGAAGGGTGGTTTTGATTG